>DAIQBE010000384.1:0-4109 GCA_036781325.1 Leadbetterella sp.
AAATACGATTAATCCTACAGCTGAAAATATCATATCCCAAAAATCAAAAGTTTTGGAGCTTCCAAATGTTGGTCTGTATTCCTCGAAAATCAAAAACAAGAGTGTAGCCAACATTATAAATTTTATCTTCCTATCGAATTTTTTGATTCTATCAAAGGCTATAAATTCATACTTAAAAAGAAATAACATGGGAATCATTAAACCTGCCAAAAAATTAGGGTAAATATTCAAAATAAAACTGATAAAATCATTTTGAATTTTTAATTCACGTAGATAAAATTTTACGATTGCGAATACAATCACTCCGGAAAGTGTAATTATTTTTGGCAATTGATATACATGCTTCATTTCTTTTCTATAAATATTTTGTTATCTAAAAACCTTAAAACTAGAAAACCAGTCTTTGATTGAAATGCATATAAATAGTGATTTCAACCAATTTTCTATCTCAACTTTTGGATTCAGCAGAACGAGCAGGTATTGCCAATAGTGATAAATTTGAAAAACCTTAGCCAAACATTTGCACGTATGCCTAAAAAAAAAGTACAAATTTTGAGTTTAAAACTTTCAGCATCATAATTACCAATTTGTGGTTGGTTATAGATTTTATTTAGCGGTTTTTGTATTCAAACTATCAGTTTTTACACTTTCACCTGCCCTCTGGTAGTCTTCCAAACATTTGCCAAGCGGTTTGCCTTTGTTATGAATACAATCACAAAATTCTTCGCAAGCCTTTGGATTTTTATTCTCATCACATCCATTCCAACATTCCGCTGGTGCATTGCCAGGTCGAATGTCATAAATGAAAGTGTTTAAATATACAACAGCAGCTAAGGTAGCTATTACTCCTCCAAAAAACAAAAATGGAAATTTGCTGCTTTTTGGTTTTCCATTTGCCAAGTTAGCTTTTATTTTAACTTGTTTATAAGGTAAAATGAATTTAAGTCTGTTGTAGTCCCAGCATAATAAAAATAAGTTTGCCAATAACATAAATGTTGCCGCCCGAGTACCTTCAAACCGAACAGCATACGTCAGAACACAAATGTTCAGGATAATTGGGAAACTGGCGATTGCCCCCAAAAGTGTTGTTCTTGGAATAAGTAAAAGGAGGGCAACAATTATCTGGGCTACACCTATAAAAGTATAATAGTATCCAGTAAGGAGTAAGGCATCAAAATAATGTCCTAATGGATGATTAGAAGATAAACCTGCTGCAAAGCGTTCTCCTTTTATTTTTACTAATCCAGAAATTATCCAAGCTACTGCCAAAGCCAAACGGCAAAAAAAGGCAAAATAGCCATACCATTTATTTGCCCTTGCTTCCAGATAATAGTGTTCAAGTTTGTTAGCCATCTCTATCTGATTGGTATCCGCTTTTTTGCGTTACTGTTATCTTTTAAATTGTCTCAAACGGTTGAAAGATTGTGGATTAAAGGAATTAACCAAAGTCAAATCGGAAATGAACAAGGCCGCCTGTGGGCTAAATTTATAAAAAAAGCCAAAGTTATCCAACAAAAGTCTCTCTGAATTCTGACCGTCGAAATTGGAGCTTGGAAAAATACTCCTACTGATTGGATCAATGTCTAGACCCACTATTGACAATACCAATCTTATGTGACTGCCCTTTTTATCATTCGAGTTTTGGTTCTGATAAGTTAAAATAGTCACCTATTGTTTTGTCAAGAATAGAGGAGATTATTTTGAAATTGTTAGCCGTAGCTTTAAAATTTATAAACTTGTCAATGATGCTACTGTGCTTATAAGTCACAAATGTATTTTCTATGCTTGGGTTTATTTTATTATTGTTTACTTCATTTTCGACGTCTGTCATGGAGGGCACAAATGTTAAAGCAACATGTTTTAAATTGAGTTCGATTCCAATATTTTCTAATTCTTTTTGTCGGGTGTTTTTGCTATATTTATTTTCAAAGCCGTAAATAAAATATGCTTTTAAATATTTACTTCGTTTTACGCTTTCTTGCTCCAGGAAAGTAAGCCATTTTTTAATGTCGTCCCAATTAGGATTATTGCCTACAAAGTAAACTATTCCATGAAACCTACCGTACTTAAAAACTGGGCAAGTTCTTGTTCCTTTGTCTGGACCATAGGCGTGGTAAGGAATAAATGATGGATTGTCTTAGCCATTTTCAAGACCTGATTGTTTTGTTGTTTCTTTTGTTGTGGTATATGTGGATTCTTTTTTCTATGATGAACTTACGAAAACTAAAAGAATTACAATCAGTATCCGTTTATTTTTACACATTTTTTTAGATATTATTTAATTCTAACGTGGTGTTCCCTTGTAAGCTCCAATATTATAAGGAAAATCATAAGTCCAATGATAATGGTAAAGATTTACCATTTTACCGTCCCACAATACTTGGTGTTTATGACCATGGCATTCATCTAAATCTTTCGAAGAAAGTAATTCGCCATTTTCGCCATAAGGGCCGTATATGCCAAATCCATCTAACATATAACCCATTAGAGCTGAATGACCCGAAGACCGAATTTGTATATGATCTTGCAAATCTTTTGAAGGAAAGTGATAGTGATATCTCTGAGTACCATCGGTATGCCCGCCAAATCTGTCCAACATTTCATGAGCCGCAGCATCATTACCAAGCGTTGATGCCCCATGATAAATTGCGCTTCCTGTAAGTGAATAGCCAGCAGGCCCAAATCCAACGCAGGTAGGAGAGGGGGCTTCTTGAGGCAAACTTGGATAGGTTGCTTTTAAAGGCTGAGGTGAAATAGTATTAGGGTTACGATCATAAGTGTATGGAATTGAACCTGGGGTTATTGGAAAAATACCAGTTGGATGATTGGGTAAACCATTACCAGTTAAAATGCGGTTACCACTACCGTCCAATGATGTACTAAATTGGCCATTCCAAATAACATTACCTGCAACTTGGGGTTTTTTGGTGTAATCCCATGTACCATCTGCATTTGTCCAATCTTTTGCATTATTGGCACCTGCACCATTTGCTGGAATTCCACAAAGCCATAGAGAAATAAGGTCGGGTTGGGAGCCACCTTGATTTCTAATTATTATTTTATTTGGTCCAGTTGCGCCAAAAGGTAAACGAGTTAAGTCAACCTTTGCAACTGGCTCAATGTTATCAGAAATAGTTTTTTTGCAACTGAAAATAATAGTTGAAACAAACAATGAACAAATAATTGCTGCATTAACTGTGATTCTGATATTCCTATTCATTTTTCTATGTTTAAGTTTTGTTTAAGACGATTAAAATTCAAAAAAGTTTAATCTACTTGCTTTTTTCAACTTAAATTAAAATAAAAACAATTTTAACCCTTAATGTTGCCATTCCTACATAATGTTAAGATTCAGTCACAGTTTTAAGCGGAAAAGTAAATAATGCTGCGTTCAGTTTTAAAGCAATTTTCTTCACCAATCCAGGTATATTTTTTTAATGATAATTTTTTTCCGGCTGAGGAGGTGATAAAAAGCTCTTACTTAATTTTTGTTGCCCATTCCCAAAATCGATTAATTCAAAAGGCTTTGTAATTTTTTAGAGCGCAGGCTTTAATTCGCAAGTCAGTCCGATTACAGGTTGAGTATCTATGATAGGCTTCCAAAAGTCTGCATCTATTTCACTTTCTATTTCGGAAGATAATTCCAAAGGATGCCATTGTATATTTGTTAAACCCGCTTGTTTCAAAGCCATATCGTGGGTAGAAATTTCAAGATGGTAATTTACAACTTCGATATGACTTCCATCTTCCTGATAAAATCGGTAAGTGATTTTTCCGCCTTCCAAGTGGCTTTCGTTTTCACGTGTAAATCCATATTTACGCAAGGTGTTTACTGGAGCTTGGTAATTAGGATTGCTATTGATGGTAACAAACCGCCCACCGGGATTCAAGTGTTCAGAAATGACCTTTCCAAATTGACTAAGCTCTTCCCTATTTTTTGCATAATTGAGTAAATAAGATGCGGTTATTAGGTCAAACTTTTTATTCAATTTTAAATGAAGTACATCTTGGATGTGATATGCTATGCCTAATGGCTTATGCTCTTCTGATTCTCTAGCAAGTTGAACCATTCCTTTTGAGATATCGACTCCTTCCACATTGGCTGCCCC
>DAIQBE010000385.1:0-1156 GCA_036781325.1 Leadbetterella sp.
TAATTTGAGGTTATTTATTTTTGTTTAGTTTCGAGTAAATAAATTCTCAATTTGCGGGTAAATTAATTTGACAATTTCCTACATTATAGTGCTTTAAATTCTTAAGTTGGTTAAGTATTATTTTTGGATTCACCAAACATTAAAGTCTTTAAAAGTTTTTTTAACATTTGATTCCGTAGGCTTATTTTTTGACTCCCATGTTGCATTTAGCTCTAAAGCTACAAAACCTTTTAAATTCATCATAGCCATAAAATCATCTATTTTTTTAATAAATTCAGGTGATCTTCTAGCCGCTTTTAGTGAGAAATCTCTAGAAAGTATATCTCCTTTGGTTTGGAGTTCATTTTTTTTCTCAATAACATAATTTAGTCTGTCAATCAAATCTTTCATTGATTTTCCAATTACTTCTGTTGCCTCTAAAGTTCCAATAGTAAGAACTGTCGTACCTCCAATTGTTGAGATAGCACGCTGAACATCAGGTTTGTTTTTGGAAAGAATAGAAGAGAATCCGGTAGTTGCGCCCAAAGAAGCATTGACAACGGACCTACTTTTTTTGCCTTTTCTAGCTTTATTGTAAGCTTTTTTTAATTCTTCCTCTTTTTCCTTTAATTGTTCTAACAATTCCCATGCTCTTGCCAAGGTTCCAAAATATAAGTTATAGTTTTTTTTATCTGTTTCTGCTTCATTAATAGAATTTAAAATTGAAAAGTTAATTCGTTTAACTTCTCTTTTTTGAGATTTATCTAAGGCAAAAAAATCAATATAAAAACTAACTGAGTCTTTTGGATCTTGCACATAATCGTATCCAGGAAGCCAAACAAATTCATACTGATTATTGCTGTTTTTTGTGAGCAAGGTTTTAGGTAAGCCAGTTTGATTTGAAAGGAAATCAAAAACTTCAATATCTTCATCTCCATTAGGGTCTGATAGGTAGAACTTTATGTTAATATTTTCGTTTTCTTTGATTTTCAAGTATTCATTTTTTGGTATTGAAATAATTTGCGGAGGTAAATCCATTTGTGTAACTTCTACCTTTAATTTTCCTTTTGTTTGTGATTTATTAGGTTGATCCTGCACATAGAATTCATTGTATATTGGTTTTTCTTTAATTGCTCTAAATTTTCTTTAAGAGACGTAAGCATTTGTAGTAGTTGGT
>DAIQBE010000385.1:1166-4107 GCA_036781325.1 Leadbetterella sp.
TCCAGTTGATTTCTCCACTACTTGAAAGCGTCATTCCCTCTGGTAGAGTTTCTAGAGATGGAATGAATACTATTTGATCATTATCTTCGTCAAATGCTTCTTCCGACTTTATTTTATAAGAATTGGTAGTGTTGTATTTAATGTAAAAAGGTAATAATTCCGTAATTATGGGACTTCGATTAGCATGTTTTACTTTTAATTCAATGATTGCGGTTGCTTTTCCTTGTGTGGATGAATTTGCCTCTACTATAAACTGATAAAATTTTTCTTTTTCAATTCTGTTTACCAGGCTAAAGCTGGGTGTCCAAGAAAAAAAACCAAGGGAGTCTAAATTCATTCCAAGTTGTTTGCCTTGTTGAATATTAAACTTAATTTCTGAATTTAAAGAGTCACTTAAACCATTTAATTTAAATAACAAAGGTTCCCCTTCTAAGCCAATATTCCAATTTTTTTCAGTAGGTAATTGGATTTTAATTGTATTGTTTTGAGCTATTGAAAGGTTAGTAAAGAATAAAAGCAGGATTATATTTTTTATAAGATATTTAAACATTAGGTTCACTTTTTGTTGGCATTACTACACATGGAAAGCCAAAAAGGCATTTATCTTGGATCATTTTTACAACCTCAGATGGTACGTTTTCTTCCCACCCTGTTTCTCCTCTTTGGATTAAATCAAGCATATTATCTGTTTGAATACTAAGATTTGACATATCATAATGATAAATGTCTTCTATTTTATTATTAGCAATTAGGTATCGAAACAAGTCATTTAAATGAGAAGGAGGGTTAAACTTCATGCAGTTCATTATTATGTTATTTCTCAAAGTTGGGTACACAAACAATTTAACTTTTCTACTAAATAACGTAGCAAATGATTCTAATATTTCGCCAGGTAAGTCTTTGTAATTTTCTTCTTCAAAAATATATTCTAGATTAGGGTAACCAATAACTAAACCTATTTTTAAACGAGTGATTTTTGAGAGGTAAGATACTAATTTATAGTATTCAATGTAATTGGTAATCATTACCGTTTGACCTAAAGAACATAAGATATCTACTCTATCTAAGAAGTCTTTTTCGTCTATTCCCTCTTTTCCTTCTTGCAAAGATTGTAGTGTAAGTTCAGATACCACCACTAATTTACTCTCGTCTACGTCGGATTCTTGCACAAATTGCCTGACCCCGTTTTCAAGCATATCTAAATGCACATTAATAATTGGTCTAAAACGGCCTCTTAATACAAAAATATGTTTTTTATAAAGGGAATCAGAAGGCTGCAAAATTTTCCCATCTGGGCCAAAAAGAGCTAAATCGCAAAATCCATTTTTTACTAGCCTTAGACTCATAAGTCGGCTATCTACCGATTTAAAATGAGGACCTTCAAATCGAATCATATCAATCTGAATTCTATCTTTGGACAAATTGTCTCTTAAGGACTCTAATAAAATTTCAGGGTCTTCATTGTAATAAAAGCATCCATAAATAAGGTTTACTCCAACAACCCCCATCGCTCTTTGTTGTAAAATTGTGTCGTTATCGAGCATTCTAATATGAACCACAACATCGTGATATTCACCATTTGGATGCAATTGAAACCTACATCCAACCCAGCCATGCGGTTCATTGTTTTTATGGTAGTTTAGAGCAACGACAGTATTTGCAAATGAAAAAAACTGTGTGTTTTCTCCTCTTTGATGATCAAGTCTTTCAATTAGTAGATTGTATTCATGATCAAGCATACTTTCTAATCGCTCCTGGCACACATATCTTCCATCTTTTACGGGTCCATAAATGGCATCAGAAAATTTCATGTCATATGCAGACATAGACTTTGCAATGGTACCTGACGCTCCACCTGCTTTAAAGAATGCCCCAGCTACATCTTGACCTGCTCCAATTTCTGCAAAAGTGCCATAAATATTTTTATCAAGATTTATTTTGAGGGCTTTTTGATTAGTTCCTAAACCAAGGTCATGGATTACTGACATAAAAAGTGAGTCTTTGAATTTTATTCCACAAAGGTAATGAAATTTGTATTTTTGAAATATAAATGAATCCCTTTTGTTTATTTTGTTGGAGTAATTCTTAATTATCTTCTTTTTCTTTAAGATTATTTTTTAGATTTATTTTTTTGAAAATAGTCTATTTTTAATTTACCATAATTTTTGATATTACAATAATTATAAAAAAATAAATATATTCTGAAATTTCAGAATATAATGAAAATTATGTAAATGCCGCTTTTATTTTATAACGATGTTATCATTTAATTATTGATTTTCTTTACAAATTTGAAATGACTCCTTGGAAATTGATTTTTGATATAGAAATTATGTGCTTGTAATCTTTTAATATTGCTTGCTATTTCAATTTGGATCCAACCATTTTCATTAGCCAATTGCTCCACAAAGCAAAGGAGCTCTTTTCCAACTTTAGCGTTTCTGAATTTTTTTGTTACAATTAATTCTTGAACTTCGGCAATTGTGGCACAATGATGTAATGGGTTACTAATGAGGATACTTACAAACCCAATTATTTCTTTTTCAACTTCTTTTACAAAATAGTGTACTTTTTGGTCTTGAATATTTTTATAAAATATTTCTTTGAATGATTCTTGAGGGAAGGAAAAGTTTTCTAGCTCAACTATCAAATCATATACTTCAACCCAATCATTTTCATTTGCTTCTCTAATCATTGTTGAAATCGAAAAATGTAATAATAAGCCAAAAATATGGTGTTAAAAATATATTGGCATCGACTATAGAAAACCTTATTAATGTAATCATCTAAATTTTAAGCCCTGACATGGGTTTTGATTGGAAGGGAGTACTTTTTGTTACCAATTTTAAATCCCGACAGGATTATCGATTATCTTTATTTAAAAAATAAACACTAATTTTTCTTAATTTAGTTGAATGCCAGTTTGTAAAATATTAATATT
>DAIQBE010000386.1:0-4101 GCA_036781325.1 Leadbetterella sp.
AACCCCCAACATATTGTTAATCGTTGTTGATGATCTGAACACTTCTTTGGGTTGTTACGGGAAAAAGGAGGTATTTTCACCAAACATAGATCGATTAGCTTCAAAAGGGGTTCGATTCGATAGAGCTTATTGTCAATACCCCTTATGTAATCCAAGTAGAGCTTCGTTTTTAAGTGGCAGAAGACCAGAAACCACTGGAATTTATGTGTTAAATGTTTCTGCAAGAACAGCACTTCCAAATGCGGTGTTTCTGCCCCAATACTTTAAGCAAAAAGGATATTATTCAGCTGGAGCAGGGAAAGTTTTCCATAGTGTAAAAATGAATGATGTAGCATCTTGGGATTTTTATGAAGATGGAGCAGGAGAAGATCAAGAAGAGAAAAATGCTATTGAATCTCGTTATGGAGGAGGCGACGGTAGGCCTCGGGCTTTTGCTTTAACATCAGATGGCTCAAAAACACGAGATGGAATAAATACTCAAACAATTTTAAAACTTTTAAAGGAGAAATCGGAAGAAAAAAAGCCTTTCTTTTTAGCGGTAGGTTTTCATAAACCTCATTTACCATGGACAGCACCAAAACGATTTTTTGATTTATATCCTAAAGATGCAATTAAAATTCAAGACGAACCCAAAATGTCTAATGTTCCTCAAATTGCCCTTCAAACTGAACTTTCTGGATTTTCACAGCCTGATAGAAGAGAGGCCATTCAGGGTTACTATGCCTGTATTTCTTTTACTGATTCACAGATTGGGCTATTGTTGGATGAGATGGACAAGTTGGCTTTATGGGAAAACACTATTGTGGTTTTAGTTGGCGATAATGGATTTCATTTGGGTGACCATGGAGGCCTTTGGGCTAAATTAAGTGCTTTTGATGCGGCTACCCGAGTGCCAATGATAATAGCTGGCGTAGGAATTCCCAAAGGGAAAGTAGTAAATGAGCCAGTAGAAATATTAGACATTTATCCAACATTGGTGGACTTAAGTGGTGGAGGTTTGCAACCAGAACTAGAAGGAAAAAGTTTAGTGCCTTTCTTTTCAGGTAAAAATAACATTATCACCCAAGCTCAAAGTATGGTTTTTCATTACGATAGTACAAAGAACATTGATATATTGGGTAGAACTGTTATTGACAAAAAGTGGAGATATACAGAATGGAATAATGAAGAAAAAGAACTTTATATCCATTCCTCTGATCCCAAAGAATATTATAATCAAGTAAACAATGCTTCAATTACGGCTTTGGTAAAAGATGGACAAGCGGTTCTTAAAAAAAGCAAATCACCGAAACCTGGAGAGGCCAATAGACCTAGAGCGTTATTGAAACCTGGAATGAAATCAAATTAAGAACCCAATTTTAAAAAATGTATACCTGTTTCAAACTCAATTTTTTGATCTTTCTATTGTATGTTTCATTAGTAAGTGTTGGGCAAACAAATACGGAAATCACTGAATTTACTAACGATAGTTATATAGAATTAAGGGCTACATTTCCGATGGATATTAAGAAAGTGTACATAAAAATAAAGTCAGATCGAAATAATAGAATAACAAAAATTACTGATGTTTCCTTAAAAAATCCAGATCCAAGTACAGTTGTTCCGAGTCCACGACCAAATAAAGAAATATGGTACCCAGTGGTGGATTTAAGGTTACAAAATGGTGCAATGCCGGTGGTTCAATTAAGCGAGAAACCAACATTATGGGCATGGAATCAACATTTTCACAAAACTATTTTTCCAAATGAAAAAATACTCCATTTGGCTCCACATCTTTTGGAAGATTGGGAAAACTCATTGTATATAGAGCCTGCCACTGTTAAAGTAGAGGATTTTTATTTTTTTCAAGAAGTTCCGCTCATCAATGGACAATTTAACTACTTTATAATGCCTCTTTCTGAAACTTGGTCGGGCGAAGTAGTAATTTCTTATAACCAAAACTTCAATAATAGTTCTAGTAAAAAAATAAAGGTTGACAAAAACAAAAATGATTTCAAAAAGCCCAATTTAAATGATTTGTCACCCAAAAATCTTAAAATCGCAATAAGCAATACCTTAGAATATTTGATAAAATCACAAAACCAAAATCCAAATAGTCCAACTTTTGGAAGTTTAAATCTATTTTACGATTTAGATGCTCAGTCCTATCGATCTTCCTATTGGATTTGGGGTGCAGGTCCTGCTATAAAAGCAATTTTGGAAGCTACAAAAATAAAAGGCTTGAGTCTGTCTAAAAATAATTCTGAATTGATTCAAACTGCTGATAGAATAGGCCAAAGCAGCTTATCTCTGCGAATTATGGACCCAAAACATCCCGTTTATGGTGTTCCAATTTCTCGTTGGCGACGAGATATAATCTTACCTGATTTTGGATATCAACATTGCGTGGCTACGTCAGATGCAAATTTTTTATCTGGCTGGGGTTGGCTTCCTCTGTATAAATTTACAGGCAAAAAAGAATACTTAAGAGCTGCTAAATTGTTAGCAGCCACCACAGACACTTTGATGAAAAAATATGGGCTTATTCCACAAGATTATTATATAGATGAAAATAAGTTTTCTGAGCACACTATAGATGAGTCAGGATTTGGAACAGAAGGTTTAAGTGCATTATTTACTTTAACTAAAGATCCCTATTATAAAAACTTGACAGAACAGTATATGCAGGAACATTTGAAAAAATTAAGTCGTGAGGATGGTTTATGGGAAAGAGGATGGCACCAAAAAACTGGAGTCCAAACTACCATAAAAATGACTAGGGGATTGGGATGGGCAATGGAAGGTCTTTTGGCAACCCATAAAATAGCCCCTAATGGACCCTATTTGAGTTTAGCCAAAAGAATGGCAGATAAAATGTTGAGTTGGCAAACTAAGGATGGATGTTGGGCTTTTATTGCTGACGAATCTGTAGAAAAATCAGGGATTTCAGATAAAGGAACCGCACTTTGGACATATTTGCTCTATGACTTGTATAAAGCTAGTTTTGACAAAAAATATTTAATTGGAGCCCGAAAGGCACTTACTTGGTGTATTAATAATCAATATGTTGGACCAGAATTACAAGCTAGAGGAGGAATTGTAGGGGAAAATTTACATTCAGCTGTTGGAGCAGCATTTAGGCCTTGGTATCCTGTTACTTGTGTTTATTCAACGGCTTTTTTCTCTTTAGCAATGATGGAAGAGTTAAAACTAAGTAAACAAAAATAAAAAAAAATCTAATTCTTAAATATTTCTTAATGAAAAAAACTAGTATTTCTTTAACACTTTGCCTTACTTTTTCTATTCTTTTTGCTCAAAATCGAAACAAACCTAACGTCCTTTTTATTGCCGTTGATGATTTAAAACCGGTACTAAATTGTTATGGCGAGAGCCAAATGATTACTCCTAATATAGACCGATTGGCAAAAATGGGTACGGTTTTTATGAATAATTATTGCCAGCAAGCAGTTTGTGCCCCAACAAGAGCAAGCCTTTTAACTGGCCAGCGTCCTGATTATACTAGAATTTGGGATTTGAAAACTCAAATTAGGGACATGGTACCCAACGTGGTTACCCTTCCTCAATATTTTAAAGAGAATGGTTATACCACCGCTACTATTGGAAAAATGTTTGACCAACGCTCAGTGGATAAAGGAATGGATGTACCTTCTTGGAGTGTTCCAGCGGTATCTTATGGGAATTATCCTAGCAATTACGCTACCGGATTTGAGAAACCAGTAAATGGCTATCAATTGCCTGAAACAAAAACAAAAATTGCCAAAATTCGAGCAGAGGCCGAAAGTCGTGGACTCACAGGCACTGAATTGACTGAATATTTGGCAAACAATAAAGGCCCGGCTGTAGAGTCTGCAGATGTGCCTGACGATGCCTACACAGACGGCGTAGTAGCTAAAAATGCCATGGAGATGCTTGGGAAATTTGCCAGAGACCAAAAGCCATTCTTTTATGCTGTTGGTTTTGTGAAGCCTCATTTGCCTTTTGTTTCACCTAAAAAATATTGGGATTTATATGACCGCTCAAAAATTAAACTTTCAGGAGTTCAACAAATGCCAATAGGTGCACCTGAGTATGCAGCACAAAATTCAGGAGAATTGTATAATG
>DAIQBE010000387.1:0-4096 GCA_036781325.1 Leadbetterella sp.
GAAAAAAGAACCTCACAATATATGAGGTTCTCCAATTAATTTTAAAAATATTATTCATTTACAATTAAGAAAATGAGCATAAATTATTCTTTCGAATTTATTCCAATCTGAATCTTTTTTCAAGGCTGCCATAGCAGCTGGACAGCTATTAAATAATTCTTTTGATTGGTCATCATAATCTCCTTTTGATATTTTATATGCAGGTTTGTTCCCAACTTTTACAAAATACGATTTGTCTATTCCACCTACCTTCATTGGGCCAACACCCATTGACATGGTTTCTGATGCAAATGGATTGAAATAAACACGAATTTTGGTATGAAAACCCACATTTACTAATTGCATAAGTAAAGGTTTTACTTTGCCTTTTAAATCCACATCCGTATATTCGAAATAGCCATATCCATCGCTTACTCTTTCATTATTTAATTCTTTAGAAAGGTTTGTTGCCACTTCCATTTGCTTACTAAATTTATCTAATCCGGATGCAGGCAAATACATTTCTTTGATTTGTTCAGGTGCAAATGATTTCTTTTTTCCATTAACATTTAATGTTACCTCAGAAATATTTCCCTTTTTTCGATCTAAGTCGGCTATGTCGCCTTCTACTTTTGTGCCATCTGTAAGGGTAAGATAAGCTATTTTTTTTGAAGAGAATCTGTCAAATCCCTCCATAAAGTTTTGGGCTTGGAGGGTAAATATCCCCATAGTTAGAGATAGGAGAAGTGAATATTTTTTGATCATTGTTTTATTTTTTTTTCAAATATAAATAATAAATAATAACTCTTTCAAATACTCATCGCAATCTTCTATAGATTCTAGTATTTCTAAATTCTCCGAGACATTTTAACACTTTAAAGGTTAGTTCATAATCTGTGGCTCTCAAAATAAAATCTTGAGTAGGTTTGCAAAAAACCATAAAATCGTCCAGGTCATCTTCTGGTAAATGTGTTATTTGTGCAACAATTTGTTTGTTATATCGTAGATCAGCATAAAAAGTTTTTATATCATTTACCTGCAAATCTGCCACTTTTCTTTTAGATTTTCCTTCTTTACTAAATAAATCCCAAAGGGCATCAATAGAAATTCCAATACTCATGGGTTGGCTGGTATGCGTATTAATCATACTTTTCAAAATTTCGTTTCGAATGGCTTTGCTGTCATATGGATTATTTAAAAAAAGCTCAATTTCTTTATGAAGATTTTCATATTTTTTATCCTTTACCAGCAATTCTTCAAGCATGATAGCTTGCTGCTTAGCCAGTATTTCAGGTTCTTTATTTACACCATCCCATTTTATCCCAATTCTATTATATCCAAAAGAGCTAATTAAAATAGAATCTCCTTTTATTGCTCGCATGTAGAAATCCCCATTTTCATTTGTGGCAACAATTTGGCCAGTTCGTTTATTTAAAATATTAATGGAAGCTATAGCTTTTTTGCTAGTAATATCTAGAACTTTCCCAAAAACCGACCGCTCTTGAGCTTGGGTAATTAAGCCAAAAAATAGTATAAAAATTAGAAAAAGGAAGAATTTAGCTTTAACCAATTATTTGTCCATTTATAACCAAAGTTTGAGAATCTCCGTGGTCAATTACAAAATTTGCTTTTTCTCCCAAATCTATTGTTTTAGAACTGGGTTTTGGTATTTTGTGCTTAGCCATCAATGTTGGGTATTCTGTAAAAGATTTTAAGAATCCACCTTTTGCATCAAAAGAATGCAAACCCCAAAAAACAGATAAATCACCCATATCTTCAATAACGCTTGTCAATGTAAAATCAGTTGCTGTGGCATTGTTTTTTTCTTCTAAGTTTATGCCAAGGTCTAAATTGGTTATGGTAGCTCCAATTTTAACTTTTAAATTAGAAATTTTTAAATCGAAAAGAGACTTCCCATTTTTCGGAATTTTCTCATAATCGGCAAGGCTATAACCAGAATAGCTTTTCTTTGCTATGCTCCACAATGCCCCTAGAATAGCTATAAAGTTCAATTTTCTTATAGTTTGTTTTTCAGCATCACTTCCATATCCACCTGACTCTACTAAAATTAAACTACTTCCCCATTTTTGAATATTATCGCCAAATGCCCTTGGCTCAAATTCATCAGAGTATCTTCCAATTTTACCTGGCACATAATCTTGTAAAATAGTGTTCATTTCGCTGATTACTTGGCGGGACTTTATTCTAATAGCGTTCCACTCTCTTTCTTGGTTATAGGCAGTTGCTAAAAAAGATATGGTGGCTTGGTTTGAAGTTTCGCCTACACTATAACGAATGCCTTGGTCGTGAAGATTAAATGAAAACTCTGGTTTTAGTTTTCCTACATTATCTTTCAGAATGATACTTTCAGGGCATTGAAGAGCAAGTGCATCTCGATTCATATCTATTCCTTGAGCAGTACGACGAGTAAATCTTTCTGCTCCATCTGGATTAAGCATAGGTATAAAATGAAGTTCTAATTTATCTAGAAGCTCCTTCCTTTCTGCATCAAATGAATCATTTTTTGCTTGGAAAAATTTAAATACATCAAAAATTGCCATTGTTGCAGTGGCTTCATTACCATGCATTTGAGACCAAAGCAGAATAGTTTTTTTCCCGTTCCCGACTTTTATTTTAATTATTTCTCTGTTTTCAAAAGATTTCCCTACTACCATTTTTTCATAGGGTAATTTTTGAATTATGGGTAAGATTTCTTTTTGTTTAAATCTCCTTTTCGTGAGTTTGGGTTCTTTAAAGGTCTCGTATTTTTCAAATAGGCTTTTCGTGAAATTGTTCATTTATAAATAGGAATGATTTATTTTAATACCAAAGCTACTACATTTTTCCCAATCAAAGAATACTCTTTAACTTTCCCAAAACCGGCATACCTAACTTTATAACCTCTGTTTTCTAAAACTGGCAGGGCATCTTTAAGCGTCATCCCTATTAAGTCTTCGGCTCCATTTTCTGTTTTATTTGCTATCCATTTAATAGAGTCGTTTTTGTTTTTTATTTTTTTTACAAAACCATCTTGGCTTGGATATTCATTTAAGCCAAGTTTTAAATTGATTACTTTCTGGTCGTGAGCTTGAAGTACTTGGAATTGACTTGGAAGGCTTTTTATATTATTTTTTACTAAAACTTTCGGTTGCATAGAAATGTCATAAGTAAATATTTTATCAGCGATACTTCTAAAAACAGGAGCTGATACATCTCCTGCGAAGATATTAGTACCTATTGGCTCATCTATTACTACAATGCAACTATACTTTGGTTTATTGGCAGGAAAATACCCAATAAATGAGGTATAGTATAATCCAGCTTGATAGCTGCCATTCACTCTTTTTTGTGATGTGCCTGTCTTTCCTGCTATCTCGCATGTTCCAAAACTTACGTTTTTTGCAGTCCCGTTTTTAACAACCCCTTCCATCATTTTTCGAATTTTTGAGACTGTATTTTCGGAGCAAATGGGCTCCAAAATTTTATTAGCTTCAAATTTTTCTACCACTTCTTCGCCTCTTCTAGTCTCTTTTACTATAATTGGCTGCACCCAATAGCCGTTATTTGCAATAGCATTATAGAAAGTCAACATTTGGATTGGAGTTATTCTAGATTCGTAACCTATTGACATCCAAGGCACTGTGGTACTTTTATTAAAACTAGTACTTTTTGAATTTTTTAACCAAGGTTGTGGCTCACCTTTTAATTGAAATCCGGATGGCTTATCTAGTCTAAACTTTTGTAAGTATTCAAAATAATCATCTGCGTTAGAGAAACCAAAATGTTTTTTCATTAATGTATAAATGCCTATGTTACATGATTGCTCAAATACTTGGTTAACAGTTAGCAGGCCGTGTTTATGAGAGCATGTAAATTCTAGATTTCCATGATGAAGTGATCCAGTGCAATCAACACCCTCTTCATTTGGTTTTAAATCTTTTTTTTCTAATAGTGCCGCCATAGTTGCAAGTTTGAAAGTAGAACCGGGGTCGGTGCCGTACTTGACTGCGTAATTTTGATCTTCTAAATAGTTTATTTCTCCCTCATTGTTGATTGTTCTTGTTAGATTAGCTATTGCTTTCACTTCGCCAGTTGCTATTTCCATAATTACTGCAGA
>DAIQBE010000388.1:0-3432 GCA_036781325.1 Leadbetterella sp.
GAGACAGAGGAAGATAACTGGGGAAATGAAAATGACATAAATCCGAAAAATTTTGGTGCTTTGATTGAAAAACTAAAAAAAAATCATTTTGATTTAATAAATATGCTAGAAAACCTAGATGATGACATTTTAGAAAAAGGAGTACCGGGTGAACATTATAATTATTATAAACTATTAAATGGACTTATTCAGCATGACACCTATCATTTAGGAATGATTTGGGTGCTATGGGAATAAAAAAACAAAAAAAACATGGCAGAAAAAAAGAATAATTTGAATTTAGAACGGATTATTGGTTTGTTAAATACCACATTTCATGGTGGTGCATGGCACGGCCCCTCTGTTCTAGAGTTAACCAAAGGCTTATCAGCTAAACAAGCGGCGTTTAAAACTGGAAATGTGCATACAATTGCAGAATTGATATATCACATGACTAGTTGGAGAATATTTGCAGTTAAAAGACTTCAGGGAGATGATTCTTATAACATTGATGATGAAAAGTTAAATTGGGGAAATTTTGCAAAAATAGATCAGTTTGAACTAGAAACTTTGATGATGGAGATGACACTTAGTCAAGACGAATTAGTTAAAGAACTAGAAGAAAAGACGGACGATTTTTTAGACAAAATAGTACCAGGAAGCGATTACTCTTATTATACCTTAATTCATGGAATTATACACCATGATCTTTACCACAGTGGGCAAATCGCTGTTTTAAAGAAATTAGCGGGCAAATCAATAAGTAAATTCTCAGACGATGATTTTGAAAGTAGCCGTTACTTTGAAGATGATTTTGATAATAATCTAATTTAAAAATTCAATTACATTTTAATCCGCTTTTGTAAATTTAGAAGTTCTGCCCAATAAAGAGATTCCAACAAATCCTCTAACATTTAATAACTTAGAATTTACAAGGTGCATTTCTGAAGAATAGGTTTTACCATTATTTGGGTCATAAATTTTACCGTTTTCCCATTTATTTTCAGATATTTTTTCAAAATTCTTTAAAAATACTAAACCTATTAGCGTGTTGTTTTTTGATTTTAAATCAGGATTAAACTGATCTAATTTCGGATTTCCTTCTTTGTTCAATGGGTCTTTTAGCCATACTATTTTCCCGAATAGTTTTTCTCCTTTTAAGTAGAATTGAACCTTGGCAGTTTTTTCTTCATTAAACCAAGTACCTTTCGTAATATCTTGCGAAAATGACAAAAATGAAACTCCAAATATAAATAGTGAACTCAAAATTATTCTTTTCATATAACTTTAGACGTTTTAAAATAAAAAATTGAAAATAGTTTAAAAACAATAAATGTAATAATTATTCCCAAAATAGCCCCAAAAATAATATCAATCGGAAAATGTACTCCCAGATATATACGACTGTAACCAACCAATATTGCCCAAAAAATCATAAAAATATATAATCCAAATTTCTTTTTGAAAATAAAAAATATTGAAAACGCTAAAGCAAATGAAGTGGAAGCATGAGAAGAAACAAAACCGAATTTACCCCCACATTCCCCAACTAAAATCATTATACCTTTTAAAGAATCTGTATGGCAAGGCCGAAACCTTTCAAAAAATGGTTTAAAAATTCCAGAAGCGATGTAATCGCTTATTCCTACGGATATTAAAGTTAGTAACACATAAAAAATTGCTTTATTTCTGGTATGAGACTTGAAAATTAAATACACTAAAAATAAATAAAAAGGAATCCAAGTTTTGCTATTACTTATCCCTATCATTATCCAATCTAAACTAGGATTATGGTAGGAATTAAGCCTCAAAAACAAAGAATGATCTATTTCATTTAAAAAAGTAAACATTTTAATTATTCTTTAAAATCCAATTTTTTGCCTGGCCGCGGAAATAGTCCTTTTTGCAATTACTTCGGCTTTTTCCTCCCCTATTTTTAATTTTCTTTCTAATTCATCTAAATTGCTTATATAAAAATTAAAAACTTCTCGTTGATTTTTATATTTAAACAATAAAACTTCAAGTAAATCTTTTTTTGCATGCCCATATCCATACCCTCCTTTTAGATAGTTTTTCCTCATTTCTGCAATTTGATTTTCATTTGCAATTAAAGTAAATAACTTAAAAACAATACAAGTATCTGGATTCTTCGGATCCTCTAAAGGTGTAGTGTCTGTAACAATACGTTTTATTTGTTTGTACAAATCGTTTTCAGGGAGAAATACATCTATATAATTATTAGAAGATTTACTCATTTTACTTCCATCAATTCCTGGTACTACCATAACAGATTCATTAATTAAGGCCTCAGGTAAAACAAAAACTTCACCATAAGTTCTATTAAATGCCTCTGCCATATCTTTTGACATTTCTAAATGCTGTTTTTGATCTTTTCCAACTGGAACAAATTCGGCCTGATACAACAATATATCAGAGGCTTGTAAAACCGGATAAGTAAACAAACCTGCGTTCACATCCGATAATCTGTCAGATTTATCTTTAAATGAATGAGCATTTGCTAACATCGGATAAGGAGTTAAGCACGATAGATACCACATTAACTCTGTATGATACGCTGCTAAACGTGATTGTCTGTAAAAGTAGTTTTTTTCAGAGTCAAAGCCACAAGCTAGCCAAGCAGCCGCCACTGAATTGGTATGGTCAATTAAAGTAGTTCGGTCTTTTATGGTGGTCATGGAATGTAAATCAGCAATAAATAAAAAAGATTCATTATCAACGGAGGCTGATAAAGCAATAGCAGGCTCAATGGCTCCTAATAAATTACCCAAATGTGGCTTACCACTGGCTTGTATTCCAGTTAAAATTCTAGACATAAATTTGAAATGTTGATATTTACATTTATTTTTTCATAAAATTAGACATTAAAAAAATGATAGAGCAAACAACATTAGAATTTTTAAACAATTTAGAACAAAACAATAATAGAGAATGGTTTAACGAAAATAGAAATCAATTTGAAAAAGCTAAAAACAATTTTATAAATTTTTGTGACGAGCTACTCCAGAAATTAAAAACAATTCAACCTAACTTACTCCATACCGAAACTAAAGACTGTATTTTTAGAATTAATAGAGATATTAGATTTTCAAAAGATAAAAGTCCTTATAAAAATTATTTATCTGCGGGTTTTGGACCAGGAGGAAGAAAATCAGGTAAAATAGACTTTTATTTCCATGTTCAAAATAATGAAACATTTTTAGGAGGTGGTATGTGGCAACCCACCTCTGAACAACTATTTAAATTTAGGCAAGAATTAGATTATAATCCGGAAAAATTAAAAGCCATCATTTTCTCTAATTCTTTTAAAGTTGGATTTCCAATAATAAGTGGCGAAAAATTAAAAAAAATGCCAAAAAATTATAAAGCAGACCACCCTGAAATTGAGCTGTTGAAATACAAAGAACTTTTTTTCATGAAAAAGTTTAGTAATGT
>DAIQBE010000388.1:3442-4087 GCA_036781325.1 Leadbetterella sp.
ATTATTAAATAAGTTAGATTAGCAAAGAATAAATAAAATGTGCTATCAAAATTACTCATTAGTGTTGCTTTATGCTTTGGTATTGTATTATACAATCATTTATAATCTCTTCGTTGATGAGTCTGGAAAGTTTAGTAATGTTGAAATATTGAATTCTGATTTTATTGAAAACTTATTTAGACACTGTATTACCCTTAAACCTTTCTTAGATTATTTAAATGAATTGTTTTATGAAAGCTAAAAATCCAAACAGAATAATATTCTATAAATTATTTAATTTTCAAAATAATATAAACATTTACATAATTTATTCTTTATTTAAAATGTTAACCCAAAAAATACTTGTTTTTAAACATTTATTCATTTTTAAATCAATTTAGTCATTATTTTTATTGCACTATTCCAATTTTTTATATTTATTTTCAAATTATGAGTAATTTTTAAACCTATTTTTTAAAAAATAGAAAAAATAATATTCTGTTTTATTAGGAATATACAAAATTTAATTCATAAATTTGTGTCAGTAAAACAACAATGTTATGAGAAATAAAATAGACAAGGAAACTTATGATTGGTTATTTAAAGTTATTGGATTTTTCGCAATCTTATTAACTCTTATTACTTTGTTACTTTCTATTGATTTAA
>DAIQBE010000389.1:0-4082 GCA_036781325.1 Leadbetterella sp.
CATCTCCCTTTAACTGCAAAATAGACAAGCTACCTTTGGTTGATTTAGCACAATTAAAATCCATTTGAAAAGACTCAAAAGTAATAAAATCAAGGGGTTAGCTTAAAAAAAACTATTTTTATTTCCAAAATAAATTTATACATTTGGTACAATTTTTGAGACATATTCATAGTTTGATTAAAGAAATTTACATTTTATAAATTTATTTCAATTCTTTAATTAAATACTATTCAGTTTAAACATTTTTTACTTTCGATAAATAATAAAAAACATGGAAAAAGTAGTGAAGTATTACGTTTTTTTGGTGCTATTTACTTTTATAGTTTCATGCGATGGCATTGAAAATATTGTCCAGCCTTCCAGCAGCGTCTCTATGGAAAAAATGAATAGTGTTATAAAGGAGACTTACCCTGAAGCTAAAGAAGTAACAATTAATCTCTTAGAAAAAGACATGCTGTTTAAGGCAGATTTCAAGATTGATAAAGATATTTATAGTTCAGTTTTGAATGAAAATGGCAAAATGATTGAAACTTTGAAAAGTTTAAATGGAATTGAAATTTTGCCAGATAAGGCCCTTGAATATGTCAAAAACAAATTTGTAAATTATAATGCAAAAAATTCTTTTGCAAAAATTAGCGGAAAATCGTTGGAAGGATACAAAATTATTCTTTCTCAAAATTCTCAAAATCAAATACTTATGTTTGACAATGAAGGTAACACGCTAATTGAAATTACAAATTTTCTAACTCCCTCCAACACAAATGTGGCTGGAATTAATACTCCAACTATTGCTTATTCTACCTCCACAGATCCTATTAATTTTATTGTTGTTGATTTTAAAACTCTTCCCCAAAATATACAAGATTACTTTAAAGATGGTTCAAAAGGCGAAGTGATTTCAGCGGCTATCTATTTAAATACGAAAGATAAAGGCTATGTGGTGGTTACAAAAAAATCTGATAAAAAAATTCAGCATTTGTTTGATAAAAATGGCGAATTTGTCTCTACTATTGAACCAAATAGTGGAATTAATGTTTTGCCAACCCCATCAAAAGAAAAGCCAGTTACTGATATTGTAGGAGAAAACTTTGGCAAGGAAAACATCCCGGCAAAAATTCTTGAATTCCTAAATAAAAACTTTGCTGGATGGACTTTTCAGAAAGGCTATTTAAAAAGAGTAAAAGGAGGGGATATACTTAATTATGATATTGTAATTTCTTTTGGAAAAGATCAAACTTATATTCTTTCTTTTGATAAAAATCAAGACATTATTAAGAAAGAATTAATAAGCGGAGGTTCAGCAGTTGTAAACTCAGAGGGTATTTCAGAAAATATGCTAATACAAAATGTGCCATCTAAACTTAAAGATGCCATTACACTTCAATTTGGCACATTTACCTATATGAAAGGCTTAATACAAAAAAATAAAGAAGGTGTAATAATAAGCTATTATGTAGTAATAGAATCTGGAAATGATAAAAAAATGTACTATTTAACCTATGACCCCAACTTTAAACTAATCAAAAAGGAAGTATCTGAACAGCCCACTACCCCACCTGTTGTAAAAGTTAAAACTACAGAACTACTAACAATTACTACTTTACCCACCAAGATAAAAGAGTTTTTAAACAAAAATCATTCTATTTGGAATCTGGAAAAAGGCTTGTTGGAAAAGGATGAAAAAGGAAATATTATAAATTATATTGTCGCTATTACAGCAGATGGCAAACTTATTTATTATACTTTCGACAAAAACATGGATATTATTCCTAAAAATACATCTGGCGGAATACCTGAAACAACTACTTCTATCGCTATAGTAGAATCAAAATTACCCCAGGAAATTCGGGCAATATTAGATGTTAAATTTAAAGGTTGGGTTTTTGGAAGTGCATTAGGCTTTTACAATTCAAAGAAAGAAATTGAAAGTTATAAAGTAATTATAGGAGTAGGATCTATAAAATATGCTGTTTTATTTGATAAAGCATTTAAATTTTTAAGCTTTTCAAAATTAGGTTAGAAAACATATATTTTAACCACAAAAGCCCGAGTAAATAATTGCTTGTATAAAAAACTTGTCTATTCTTTAAAAACTTTAAAATATAAATTTTAAAGTTTTTAAGGAAAGTATAATGCGTCATTGAAGGTTTGATAGAAGTAAGTTTTTTACTATTTCACTGTTTTTGCTGTGGCTTTTTAGTTCAGTATTTCCATTAGTATAGCTTACTTTTTTATAAGTTTTTGTACATAGGTTTGACTTTCATCCATAATCTTCAAAATATAAACACCATTCGAATAGCCCTTCAGGTCGATAATTTCATTTGAATTTTTCGACTTTCTGTTTAATAGCATTTCACCTGATTCATTATACAAGGAGATAATATATTCACCGTTAAAATTATTTTTGATAGTAAACTGCCCATTCGAGGGATTTGGATAGACTACAAATAAATTTTCACTGGGTTCATTTTGGGTAATTAAACTAAGAGAGGGTGCATCTGTAATCAAAAAGTCATCGAAATATGCGGTATACGAGCCCGTTCCTATATGCTCATAGTTAATAACAAGTCCTACCAAAGTATCTCCCATAAGCATACCTTTACCAAATTCGCAGGTAAACTGTTCCCAACCAGCTCCTCTTGTTCCATGAGCCACTGAGGCATTCATATTGACGCCATTTTGGTCAGTATAACCCAAAGTGCTTAACTTTTTACCGCTTTTGGTTATTAGATCAACAAAGACATATCTTCCCAAATCATCGTCTGTTTTCTTCCAAAATGAAATCTTTAGATTATTTGTAACAGGGATTTTTAATTCTCCTATTAGATTACTATAAACAGCTGGAGTATTGGTGTTGATGGTTCCGTTGACTTTAACTGAATAAAGTCCATTTCTAGCATTTTCTAATTGAATTTCGCAAAACGGATTTATAATATTCGGTGAATTTGTCACTACTGCAGATTTATAAAAGCAAGGATCAATATTAAAAGTACCTGTGTTTTGAGCTACACCACTTACATAGTTATAGGCTGTGGTTCTTTTTTCAAAACTATTGCGATAATATATTGGTCCTAATGAATACGGAACAGGCACTGTATTTGTCATAGCTTTCTTTCCTTTCAACATTTCTATTGTTGCTTGAGCCACACGAAGTTGAAAATCGGAGGAACACCAAATTCCGTCGGCACTGGAAGTTAAAAAATATTGGTCTGTAGGAATCATGGTCCAATCTGTTGCATTTTTCATTATGCCTGTCCCCTCATCATATTCGTCAAACATGGCAAAATACATCGCATTAAATCCTGTTTTTTTGATATTTAAAGCTTGTCGCCACATAAATTCTCCCCCATTTCGGGGAGCCGAGTTTACTGGGCCTGCATTCCACTGGGACCATGCAAAGCCTGGAAAAATAACGGGCAAATATTTTATTTTTAAATCATCGCAAAGACTTTTATCGGCTGCCATTATACTCACTTGATTATCGGCTCCGGCAAGGTCTTTAAAACGGCCGGGCATCCAAGGTGAAATCATATCGTATTCCGGATAAACCTTTTCAAAACTTTCTTGATCGGCTAAAAGTGCTTGAGAAGGCCCTTTTGCATCTCTTGTATTTGTTCTCCAATACGTTGGAGTGCCCCCAATAACATAACACCCTCGTGATTTCAGAAATCGAATTAAAGCAATGGTTTCCGCCGCCGTACCCGGATGTTTACCGGTAAATCCTGGACCCCAAAGTTGCACCACTGGTTTATTCCCAACCTTGGCATAGGCTGGAGATGCCGTTAAATTGTTGTTTTGTTCCACATTATATACCCAATCGAACTTAATAATATCATCCCATGTGGCCTCCATTCCGGTGGAGGAGATGTCATAACAAATGTAAAATAAACGGCCAGTTGATTCGGCAGCCTGTTTAATTTTGAGGGGGGTCGCATTAGGAGAATTGATGATAGCTCCTCCGATATTACCAATAAAACGCTGAACTGCTGCACCATCTATGCCATAGTCTTTCATCCATTTAAAATGGGTATCAATCACCGTTTTGTTTGTCGAATTAAATAATTTGGAAGGATTGCCGTTGC
>DAIQBE010000390.1:0-4072 GCA_036781325.1 Leadbetterella sp.
TCTTGGTTCAGTTCCTATATTTAGTTCGGAATATTGTTTATTTGATCCAAACACAATTGCATTATCTGTTCTAATATATACTCTTGCGTTTTTAAGGAAAGCTGATTTTTCGTTATCAGAGAAATTATAAGTAAGCTGCATTACAGGTATTACAAAGGAGTTATTCTTATACAGCCAAAAATCCGAATTTCGATTATTGTGACTTGAAGAAATTGCAGATAAACGCGGATGCAAGGCATTCACATTTTTGTTATTAGGTCCGTATGCTTGGTTTGCCATTTCAGAGTATTTTACTTCCCCAAAAACACGGAAATAATCTCCTGAACGATAATTATTATCCCCTAACTGGCCAATTCCAAGTATATAAAAATTTAGTTTTTTATACTTGATATCCAAATATAGGCTATACTGAGTTCGCAAACCATGTCCAATAATCCGCTGGTCGTTAACATCTATTTTATTGTCGCCATTTTGATCGAGGTATTTAATATCCCCCGGCTTTACAGTTCCAAATGATGGAACTGGTAACCCTGAAATGAGTGTTCCGTTGGGATTAAAATCAGCTTCGCTGTAAAGTCCCTTAGATTTTAAAGCCCAAATTGCATCAGTCGGGCTTCCTGTTCTGACTAATGCGGCATCCACACCTATATAAGATGGTTCTTCTAGCTTAGTAATTTTGGGTTTGAAATAGGTAATATTACTGCCGGCAGTTATTGAAAAATCTGTTGCAACGGAAAAATTGTAATTAATACCTGTATTAATACCCTGGGTTTGAAAGCTGTTATAGTTTTTGTAAACTAAGTTGGTAAAGCCTAATATCTGAGGATATGTACTCGACATTACTGTTAAATTGTCAAGTGACGCACTATTAAAGTACTCCAATTCCAGATTCATGGAATTATTAATTAGAGTGGCATCTATTCCAAAAGTAAAATCTCTCCTTTTCTGAAAGCTAACATCATTTTGAATAGAGGCAAAATCTGTTACAGCATTTGAAGATACCCCGTTAGAGTAAGTAAAAGTACTTCCAGAGTTAAAAGTATTCCTGTCTAAATTGTAGCCTGTCCAATTGTCATTTTTTGAAATACCAAAAGAGGAGCGAATTTTCAGGAAGTTAACAAAAGATGAGTTCTGCAAAAAATTCTCCTCTGATAATACCCAAGCCAAACCAAATGCCGGAGCTAATCCAAATTTGTTACTATTTTCTAGCTTTCTGGTTCCTATTCCAAAAAATGAAATATCTGCAACATATTTTTTTGAATAGGTGTAGTTAGCGAAAAATCCAGAATGAAGCAATATATCTTTTCGAAGCGTGTTAGAGCTGGTTAAAATATCGTTGTAATATAATCCTGTTGCAGAGACCTCATGCTTACCAAATGCACGGCTGTAGTTTAGGGTAAGATTATAGGAAACCTGTCTTGAAAAAGAAGAGTTGGCATTACTAGTACTGTATAGGTTAGTTGCCGTATTATTACCAAATTCATTTACCTTACTAACTATTCCACTAGCATCAAAAACAGGTTGATAAACAGCGAAAGATGAACTCTGATTCGAGAACAATGAATTAAAAAAATTCATACCTCCATACACACTGCCAGAAAGACCTTTTGCAATGGAATGCATATCAATGTCAAGCGTTCCACCAAACTGTGCAACTCGTTGCATGAATTTTCTTTTGCCTCTACTAGTGTAATTGCCATAAATATTATTCAAAAACGTTGAATTTCCACCCAATAGTTGTCCATCTTGTAGGATAGCTTTTGAAAGGAGGGAATCGCGGGATTTAATATCAGAGATAAGGCTAGGGTCCCATAATAAGGGATAGTTATTAGGTAGTTCTGTTGAGCCAGTAGCCCAAATACTTTGAGCGTTTGGCTGCTTATTAAAAGATACTCTTGCAACCGAATTAATCCTTATCTTCATAAAATCGTTAACAGCAAAATCGAGATTCCCTCTAAAGTCAAAATTATCGGTTTTATCGCTCTGAGGAGTATTCAGCCAACCGCTGCTTGTGCTCCAACCCGAAGCAGCGTAATAACTTGCTTTGTTATTTCCTCCTGAAATATCCGCAAAAAAATTTCTATTTGATGTTTGATTTTTCAGGAAGCGGTCGGAATAAAAATCATTATCTGGAAAGCGGGTAGGATTCGTTCCACTTTGAGTTCCATCAATAGTTTCCTGGGTATACCTTAGAGAGGCCGGATTTGTTCCGTCATTTAGTTGTGCTTCATTAAATTTATTCATATAATCAGCCGAATTCAGGTATGTTGGCATAGCTCGAGGAGTGGCAATTCCGTATTGACCAAAAACTCTTACCTGTTGTTTTCCATCTCTCCCCCGCATTGTATTGATTAATATAACGCCTCTATTTCCTTGTGCTCCGTACTTTGCTAAGGACAATGCATCCCTCAATATAACAATTGATTCTACTTCAAACGGACTTAACCTGCTTAGGTAGAAACTATTCTGACGTAAACCATCAACCAATATTGTAGCGTTTCCTATTCCCCAGTTATTCAGACCACCAACCAGGCCAGGTACTTTGCCACTCAAAATCTCAGTGATCGTAACTCGTTGGTCTCTCTTTAATTCTTCCTGCACATCAATTTTGGTAATCGAACCTGTTGAATTTCTCGAGGTAACTTTGTTGAAAGCCAAATTGATTTCCTTATCCCTCCAGTTTTGTTCCGGAACAATAGTGTCAGAAATCATGCGGGCTACTTGAGCAGAAAGGCCAAATGAAAGCGAGAAAAAAACTATCAAACAGAAACACTTTATTAGTTTACTTTTCATACTATTTTACATAAATCATTAAAAGATTTTATAATTACCAGCCCGGATTTTGTTCCCAATCAGCAGAGAATCTTGTCAGACTTGGCTCAAAAGGCATCCAATAGTGTTGGCTTTTAAATACATAAGGCGATACATTCACACGATTAATAGATGATTCGGTAATAGCCCTTAACGGAGTAGTACCTGTAACATTGAAATTCAAAGCCTGTAATTGAACGCCATCTTTGAGATGTGCCCTTTTCCATCGCCTGAGATCAAACCAATAAACTCCTTCATAAGCCAATTCAACAGCTCTTTCATTCCTATAAAGCATTCTAAATGGTGGATCGGAACTTATTTCTTCGGGAGCCAACTTAGTACTATAAAATGGCAATGTTGTGGCTACATTGGGTTGCCCAGCACGCAACCTTATTCTATTAATTGCAGCTTCTGCTGACATAGAAAGCCCCACGGGAACAGCAGTGAAACTACCTGTGCTCTCATAAACTGCTTCTGCATAAGTGAGATAAATGTCGGCTAACCTTAGTAATGGAGTGCTGTAGGTTGAATTTCCTGGATTATTTCTGTTTATTCCGTCACACAAATATTTTCTTACAGCGTTACTATTCAGTGCTCCATCAGTTGATAGTTGTGCAGTAGAAAAATTTAGTGTGATTGCACTTACTGCTTCACCATGCACATAAAAATTAAATTTAAAACGGTTATCCCTATCATTCCATCTTTTTGCCGGAATTTTATCAGTAGCAACGTTATATCTTGATCCGTCTTTCATTTCAAATAAATCCAAATAATTCTGGGAGCCTTGTGCAGCTCTTTGACCCGTAAGCTGGAATTGTCCATAATTTCTAGCACTGGATTCGCTAACAATTGGCGCTCCAAATCTATTAATTGGTCTGTGAAACAAGACCTCCAGTGTATAAGGCTGTGTTCCATTTTCAGTTGCAAAAACAGTTCGCATATTTGCCCATGGTGTAAGTCCGTCAGCGGCTACTGCAGGCATTCCAGCAGGTTGAGTACCTACCAAGCTTACAGCTAAATCTATGGTCTCTTTACATGCTAAAGCACACCGGTCAAGTAATTCCTTATTGTAATCTAAAACTCCGGTAGCCTGCTCATTAAAAAGAGGACTTGCTGAATATTGTAAGGCTTTCGCCTTAAATCCCAGTGCAGCCACTTTGTTAGGACGCCCCCAATTGATGTTTGGTGAAGGCCAGTTAGCTGGAAGCAATTTGGCAGCAGCGTCAAGGTCATCTACTATTCTTTCAAATACTGCCTGTAC
>DAIQBE010000391.1:0-4034 GCA_036781325.1 Leadbetterella sp.
TTGTTGTTTGATTAATAATGTTTTCTAGATTTTTTATATCACTTAAATCAGCTTTAATGTATTGGGCTGGATTGCCACTACTTTTAATTTCATTTATTGTGGCTTCTGCTTCTTTGGAGTCGACAATATCAACGATCATTATTGTTGCACCAGCCTCTGAAAGGCGTTTTGCGATACCTTTGCCAATTCCCATTGCTCCACCCGTAACAATGGCTACTTTTCCGCTTAAATCAAATAGTTTTTCAATTGAATTTTTCATGTTTTTAGTTTTTTTGATTACAAGTTTTTTTCAGCCTCGGCAATGTTCTCTATACCTTTTATTAATGCATCGGGATTAAATGAGATACTGTCTATTCCATTTTTCACGAGAAATTTTGCATAGGCAGGATAATCACTGGGTGCTTGTCCACAGAGACCCGTATGTGTTTTTGTTTTTTTAGATTTGGTCAAGGTCATTTCTATGAGTTGCATAACCGCAGGGTCGAAAGGACTAAAAATTTCACTTAGTAATTCTGAATCCCTGTCAGCTCCTAAAGTAAGTTGTGTTAAATCGTTTGAACCAATCGAGAATCCATCAAAGTGCTTTGCAAATTCTTCAGCAAGCAATGCATTGCTTGGTATTTCGATCATCACATAAAGTTCTAATCCGTTTTCTTTTCTTTTTAATCCAGATTCATTCATTATTGCAATCACTTTTTCAGCTTCAGAAATTGTTCTGCAAAATGGAATCATTAATTTCACATTGGTAAAACCCATTTCTTCTCTCACTATTTTCATTGCTTTGCATTCCATTTCAAAAGCCTCCTTATATAACGGATGATAATACCTTGATGCACCTCTAAAGCCAATCATGGGATTTTCTTCACTAGGTTCAAATTGGTGCCCACCCATCAGATTTGCATATTCGTTTGATTTAAAATCACTCATTCTAACGATTACTTCTTTTGGATAAAATGCAGCAGCTATTTTTGCTGTTGATTCAGCTAATTTTTGAATGAAGAATTCTTCTTTATTGCTAAAAAGTTTTGTGAGGCTTTCTATTTTAACTTTTTCTTTTGTATCAGTCAGTTTATCAAAATGTTTTAAAGCCATTGGATGAATACCAATAGAATTACTTATAATAAACTCCATACGCATTAACCCAACGCCATCATTAGGCAATTGCGAATACCCGAATGCTTCATCAGGGTGTGCGAGAATGAGCATTACTTTGGTTTTTGTTTTTGGAACAGAAGAGATATCAATTATTTTTTCGTCCCATTTTAGTGTTCCATTAAACACATCCCCTGTATTACCTTTTGCGGTTGAAACTGTTATTTGTTGCCCGTCTTTAATCTTCTTTGTTCCGTTACCAGTTCCTACTACAGCAATTGCACCTATCTCTCTAGCCACAATAGCTGCATGGGAGGTTCGCCCTCCTTGGTCAGTAATAATTGCGGAGGCTTTTTTTAAAACAGGATCCCAATCAGGATCTGTGTGTTCTGTTACCAATATTTCCCCTTCCTTTAATTTTGAAATTTCTGATGGAGAACGTAATAATCTTGCTTTTCCGGAAACTATTTTATTACCCAGACCTGCCCCCGAGCATAGTTTCTCACCATTCTCAAACAATGTATATTGTTTGTAAACAGTATGCTTTTTATTGCTGTGTACGGTTTCAGGCCTAGCCTGTAAAATATATAACTTTCCATCCATAAAGTCTTTGGCCCATTCAATGTCCATAGGACACTTATAATACTCTTGAATAATGCAAGCCCACTCCGCCAACTGAATTATTTCTTCATCATTTAAAACATATTCGTTTCTTTTGGCTTCTGTGGTTTTGGTATTAATTATTGCATCTTCTGGCTTTACAATAGCATCAATAGCAAGCGAAGAATATACCATTGTTTTGTTTTTGGTGCCAAGCTTATGCGATATGATTGGATTCTTGACTTTTCCTAAGAAAGGTTTGTATACTAGAAATTCATCCGTATTAATAGCTCCTTGCACCACATTTTCTCCTAAACCCCAAGCACCCGAAATTAGGACTACCTTATCGAAGCCAGAGTCAGGATCGATTGTAAACATTACACCAGAGCAAGACAGATCGGATCGAACCATAGTTTGGACTCCAATAGAAAGTGCCACTTTCATATGGTCAAAACCATTATCTGCACGGTATTTTATTGCTCTGTCTGTAAACAATGAAGCATAACATCTGTGGCATGCTCTTATTAAATTTGTTTCTCCTTTTACGTTTAAATAGGTTTCCTGTTGGCCAGCAAAACTGGCATTAGGTAGGTCTTCTGCGGTGGCACTGCTGCGGACTGCATATGTTTTTTCTGGCCCCGAATGCTTAATTAACTCATGATAAGCCTCCACTATATCATTTTGTAATGTCAAAGGAAAATTAGCTTCTAATATCTTGGTCCTAATTTTTAAGGCAATTTGTGAGAGATTATCAAATGCTTTAACATTCAATTTTGCCAACAAATTAGCAATAACTGCTTCCAATTGATTGGCTTCTAGAAACTGCCAATACCCCTTTGCTGTAACGGCAAAACCTTCGGGAACCTGAATTCCTCTATCAGAAAGAGAAGAATACATCTCCCCTAGCGAGGCATTTTTTCCACCTACTGAGGGTATATCTTTTATTCTTATTTCTGAAAAATGTCTTATAGTTCTCATAGTGTTCCGTTAATCATCATTCTCATTTTTGTTGGTGTCCGTATTAGAATTATTAGGTGAATTAATTTCTGTATGTCTGATTTGACCTCCTAAATAGCCTGTTCTTGCCACTAGGCCAAAACTAATGATTGAAATAAATAAAACTACAAATGCCATTGTTCTTGTTAAGGCTGATTTGGTTAAAGTGAGGAATAAACCTAAAATAGATGTAGCCCCCAAAATGATGAATGATATTAAGGCAAATTGTGCAAATTCTTCGTGTGTCTTAATGGTGGCTTCTACCACTCCTTGCATATCCTCCACACTTTCTTCAGCACCCTCACCTGTCAAATAGGCTATGCCAGCTCCAATTGCAGAAATTATAAAAAGATTGTAAGCGGCTATTTTTGTTTGATTACTCTTTGTCCAAAGTCCGTGTGCTAGCACTAGTCCTCCTAAAATTGAGCCGAAAATAGGAAGATGAGTAATGATTAAATGAATATGTGTTTGGTTCATGACTTTTATTTTTAAATAAAGGTCGACTTATGATTCGATTCATTCAATGATAAATATCATCTTTGAAAATGATTGATTATGAATTGGAAGATTTAAAGAATTGAAATTGGATTTTTTTTACTACGCCGAGTAATGAAAAGCCGTATTGCTTTGGCAATATGGTATTTTAAGTCTAAATAATTGTAACGCTTATTTATTACCAGAGATTTGTTTCTAAATTCTTTCCACTGAATTTTTTTATTATCTCATAGCAAAGTGTGTTATACAATTAAGGATGAATTTATAAGAATAGTATTAAATGGTATTTGCATCCCAATTTTTAAGCCTTACGAATACTATTTTAAAAAATTACAACACCTTATTAAAATGGTTTCTCACAAATGCAATCTTTTCATTTTCCGTCATTTTATCAGCGGCTAGAACATGCATTTCAATTTCCTTAAAATGTTCCTGTTTCATTAAATAATTGTGTAATTCTTGCTTAGCATCGGTAGGCCCAAACAATAAAATAGTATTATATTTTGCTATTTCCTCCGCTATTTGTTTATAGTAATTTAATTGGAGCTGATGCTCTTTGTGGTGCATGCCACTTTCCCCATGGTGGAGTGCTTCCACTTTTACTTCATGTGTAAATTTTGACTCAATAGTATTTGTGATTTTTCCTAAATTGGCATCAATTAAAATTGCATTTGAATGATCCATCCATATTCCAATTCTTTTATCTGTCTCCATAATTAATTTTTATTGTTTTTATGGACAAATTTTATCCATTTTAAACAATAAATGTTACATAATTAAAGGAAAGATTTATATAATTTGGGTATTTTAAATTCTTAATTACAAATCCTCCAGATTTATTCGCTTCTTTT
>DAIQBE010000392.1:0-4013 GCA_036781325.1 Leadbetterella sp.
TATCTATATAGTTTAGAAGAAAATGGAACGCTATATAGAACGGACAAAAACGGTAATTTTGTTCAAATAGGGAAAGAAGGAAGTTTTGCAAATGTTGATTTTGGTGTGGCATTAGATAATGAAATTTGGACTATCGAAAATGGCAGCTTGTACAGAAATGATGCAAAGACATTAAAGTGGATACAGATTGGGAAAGCCGAAGATTGGAAAAATACCGTAGCTGCTGCGGCAATGGATGGCAAATTATATACGATAGAATCTGACGGAACACTCTATGAAACCTTAAAAACAGGCGCATGGAGATCTATTGGAAATAAAGGAGAATTTAAAGACGTGACTATGCTTCAAGCTACCGGAGGGTACTTATGGACCGTAGAAAATGGCACTTTATTTCGGACCAACATAAAAGCTTTGAGATGGGAACAAGTAAGCAAAGTTGGGGATTTTGCCAATACTATAGCCATGGTAGGAGATAATGGAATTATATGGAGTGTAGAAGCAGATGGAACACTTTATAAAAACGATAGTAATGGAAATTATATTCAAGTTGGAAAAAAAGGAATTTTAAAAGATGTTTCTATGATTTCTGCTTTAGGAGGAAAACTATACGTGGTAGAAAACGGCACTCTTTTTAGAACTACAAATTAGATTTGGCTTTACAGTTTATCGTTAAGAAATATTCTCAAATTAAATATTTTGTAAAACAAATTCCTAAATTTGATGAACTAGCAAAGAATTAGAAAATATAATAGGCTGTTTATCAACTTTTTTAATAAAGATGTCAAAGTTCTAAAAGATGTTAGTGTTCACTAAAATTTTTTAACGTGAATATGAATAAATATAAAACCTTACATATTTGGATGATACTCCCAATGATTGTTATGCAAATGGGTATCTTCAGGGATTATTGGGGAGACTTTAGTGAAAATGCTTGGTCTGTTCATATACATTATTGGACAGGTACTATTTGGTATGTTTATCTAATAATCCAACCGTATTTTGCCACTCATGGTCAAATCTCTCAACACAGAACAAATGGTATTATAGGAATGTTTCTGGCCGGTGGTGTTTGCTTAACAGCTTTGAGTATGATGCACAGAGATATTGAGACCACCCAAAAAGCTTTGGCAACACCTGAACAGTTTGGACCCTTTCAACCTTGGTTCTTTTTTGGCGTGGCTGCAGTAGAAATTGTAATGATGACAGCCTTCGGATTTGCAATACTAAAAAGTATTATTCACAGAAAAGAAATTGAAAATCATGCTTGGTGGTTAATTTCAACGGTATTTATTATTATGATGCCAGCACTGGGTCGCGGAATACAAAATGTATATGTTGGCATGCATATTAAAGAGTTTCCAAACATAGATATTATTCTTCCAATTTATTATACACAAATATTGATAATAGGAATGTTATTAATAGGTGCATGGAAATATGATAAACTCAAACATCCTGCTACATTGCTAGCCCTCGGCGTTAACCTTTTTATTTTCATGTTAGAGCCTATCGGAAGATCTGAAAATATGCAACTGCTCTTGAAAACACTTATTAAGGGATAATTCTTTGGAAAGTAAATATAAAATGAATTCGTTAAACAAGCTCCAATAAGCGGTTGGTGTAAGGACGGAAAAAAACTTCCCATTACGCCATGCTGTAAGTTTAGTAACAATTCTTCATTTATGTGAAACTCAAAAAGAAACATTGTTTAGAATGGAATGGTAAAAACCTAATAATATAAATTGAATATAAGCTCCTTTTACAAATTGGTGCATGAATAAACCCTATTTCAATTAGAATCCTAAAGATCGGAGGATTGACAAAAAAAATTGGTGAAGCTTTAAACTAGCCTGTTCCCCTTACTAATTATTTCTAAAAACGTAGGCTCGACACAATTATTTTTAAATAAATCCAACTCAATGCCCTAATTTTTTTGGTTAAAGTCTTAATTGAACTTTTATAAAATAGAGACTAAACTGGACATAAATCTTTAGTTACAACTGCAGTACGACCAGCTACCAGCCACAAAACTCTCGGTATTTTACCCTGTGAGAAAATAATTGTAACTAAATTTGCGCAACTAAAAAGTTGCATATATATTTGCAACCTGAAAGTTGCGTAATTAAAAAATAAAAAATGAAGCAAGACCTATTCCAAGCCATAGCTGACCCCACACGCAGGGCTATTTTAACTTTAATCGCTATTCATGCCTTAACCCCAACAGCTATGGCCGAAAAATTTGATATGAGTAGACAAGCCGTATCAAAACACATTAAAGTTTTACATGAATGTGAACTCATAAAACCCGAATATGCTGGAAGAGAGATCTATTATCATTTTAACCCTAACAAAATGAAAGAAATAGATAAATGGATGGAGCCCTTCCGACAGTTGTGGGAGGATAGATTTGACAAACTAGATAATCTATTAATTAACTTAAAAAATAAGAAATGATAGCAAAAACTTTTAGAATTGAACGAGTTTTTGACGCACCTACCAAAGATGTTTGGCGCGCCATAACAGAAAAAGAATTAATGAAACAATGGTATTTTGATCTTTCAGAATTTAAAGCAGAGCTTGGTTTTAAGTTTGAAGTTACAGGTGGAGAGGAAGGTGGAACTCAATATCTACATCATTTCGAAATAACAGAGGTTATTCCTGAAAAAAAATTAACCCACACTTGGTGTTTTGCGGGTTACGTAGGGGTATCGTATTTGACTTATGAATTAGTGGAACAAGGCAAAAAAACACTACTGATACTAACCCATTCGGGCTTAGAAACTTTCCCTGCTGGTAATCCTGATTTTGCTTTTCATAAATTTGAAGAAGGTTGGAATCATATCATAAATATTGCCTTAAAAGATTTTTTAGAAAAAAAATAAGTAACCAAAAAAAATATGACAAATACTAAAACAAACATCGTAAAAAATTTAAAAGAAAAATCAATTTTGGTATCAAGAACATTTAATGCACCTGTTGCTTTAATATGGCGTGCCTACACCGAAAGCGAATTACTAGACCAATGGTGGGGGCCAAGCCCTTGGCGTGCTGAAACCAAATCATTGGATTTTAAAGTGGGCGGTTCCTGGCTATATGCTATGGTAGGACCTCAAGGAGAAAAACATTGGGCCATAATGGAATATACAGCAATTGAAACGCTTAAAAAAATAGGAATAATTGATGCATTTAGTGATGAAACTGGTGTCATTAATAACGCTTTTCCTAAATCTGTCGGGAGTTTTCTATTTACTGAAACTAATGATGGCGTGTTAGTTGAGTTTAAAATGAACTATCCAACCGAACAAGATATTCTGACCTTAGTTGAAATGGGTTTTGAACAAGGTATTACAATTGGATTAGATCAATTAGAAACATTGCTGGATGTTTTAAAATCAAAATAATATTGAAAATGGGAAATTTACTTTTTGAATTTACTGTTGACAAAACTACAAAAAAGGTTTTCATTACAAGAGAATTCGATGCCGAACTTTCCTTGGTTTGGGATGCATTTACTAAAGCAGAAATACTCGACCAATGGATGGCACCTAAACCTTGGCTATCCAAAACAAAATATATGAATTTTGAAGTCGGTGGAAAAAGATTTTATGCAATGGTAAGTCCCGAAGGACATGAACGTTGGGCAATCCAAGAATATACTTCCATCACACCCAAAAGCAATTTTAAAATGTATAATGCTTTTGCAGACAAAGATGAAAATCCTGAATTGCCTGGTTCTGAATGGGAGTATCATTTTAGTGAAGAAAACGGGAAGACAAAAGTCAATATTACTATTTACAATGAATCCCTTGCCAGATTAGAGAAGATGCTTGAAATGGGCTTTATAGAAGGCTTTAAAATGACAATTGATAACTTAGAAAAATTACTAATAGATTTATCGAAAAAATGATACTTTGCTATGGATTGAAATGCAAAAAGTATAAAAATATTAATCGAATAAAAACTCGTTTAAACAATTGATGCTCGTAGAAATTCAGCTCAATCAAAATCCTGGA
>DAIQBE010000393.1:0-4009 GCA_036781325.1 Leadbetterella sp.
TGGACTTTAAAATGGCCACTTTTTCGCTTTTTATTATTAAATCAAGAAATTCTCCTTTAAATTCTTTTTGTAGATTTGGATTTTCTATTTGACTAATAATATAACGGGCAGGTCCTGGAGTAAGAAATTTTTGATTGGCAGTTAACAATACTCCTAAAATATAGTCTAAGGTGACACCATTCATGGTTTTAATAGCAAACTCAGATTTATCAACTGTAGACTTTACCATATCTGAATATTTTACAAAGTCTTTTTCTTCTGAATTTTTATAGGTTAAATAAAAAGGAAGCATTGCTCTGAAACTCTTAAAATGCAATAAACTATCATTTTTTACAAACTTAAAGCCATTGGTCATTACAGAGGGCAGAGATACCACACGTTTCATTTTTGTATCAAGATTACTTCTCAAAACAGGATAAGCAAAGAGTAAATGCCAATAATTGTATTTTATTTCAGTTTCTAAATGTTTTACTAAATAGGGGCTTTTTGAATATTCAGGAGATTTAATAAACAACAATTGCTGATTTCTTGTGTCAAATAGATTCATCTCCCATTCATCCACATTCGTGGTTAACAAAGTCTGATACTGTTTTTCTGAATTAAAGCTTTCTGAAAATTTATCAAAAAAAGACTTTAGAAGTTCCTTATTTTGCGAATTAGAAAGAGCTTCTTTAATTTTTTCAGCCTCAGGAAAATTAAATTTTTGATACAAATCAGTGGAATCTGCAAACAAAAATTTTGATTCTTGGCCTAAAGTTCCAAAACTAACGAGTAAAAGAAATATTAAATTTTTCATATTATTTTCTAATCCAATAATTACAAAAACCTACAAAAATCAATCCTAACAGAAGTAATAACGCATATTTTATGAAAAATAATACCTTATCAGTATTATACCACTACATTAACTATCCGTTTGGGAACTACAATAATTTTTTTCAAAGGATTTCCCTCCATCCATCGAATTACTTGTTCATTAGCCAAAACCGCTTTTTCAATTTCTTCTTTTGCCATATCAGCTGGAAAATTTAAGTTAACTCTTACTTTTCCGTTGATTTGGATTGGATATTCAAAACTAGCTTCAATTAAATAAGTGGCATTGAAAGAAGGAAATTCAGTTTTTGTTATACTCTCTTTTTCGCCAATTTGCTCCCAAAGTTCCTCTGCAATATGTGGTGCATAAGGGGAAAGAATAATCAGTAAATCTTTAAGTATTGCTTTTTTGTGACATTTTAAGTCGGTCAATTCATTCACACAAATCATAAAAGAGCTTACGGAAGTGTTAAATGAGAAGTTTTCTACATCCTCTGCAACCTTTTTTATAGTTTTATGCAAAGACTTTAGTTCATCTTTGTTGGGTTCTTCGTCTTTGAAAATCGGGTTTCCATTTTGGTCATAGAACAATCTCCAGAATTTTCTTAAAAACCTATAAGTTCCTTCAATTCCACGCGTATCCCAAGGTTTTGATTCGGTTAAAGGTCCTAAAAACATCTCATACAAACGCAAAGTATCTGCTCCATATTTCTCAACTAAAACATCAGGATTTACTACATTGTATTTTGATTTGGACATTTTTTCAACCTCAAATCCACAGATATATTTTCCATCTTCAAGTATAAATTGAGGATCGTCTCCGATGTCATTTCGGGTGCTTTTGAATATTTCAATATCTAAAATGTCATTTTCGACAGTATTCACATCTACATGAAGTTTAACAACCTCGTACTGATCTTTTAATCCATTTGAAACAAAAGTGGTAATATTACTGTCTTTTAAACGGTAAACAAAGTTTGATCTGCCCATTATCATTCCCTGATTGATCAATTTTTTGGCAAATTCCTCTTGTTTTACGTAACCAAGATCCTTCAAAACTTTATTCCAAAACCGGCTATATAACAAATGACCTGTGGCATGTTCAGTACCGCCTAAATACAAGTCAATATCTTGCCAATAATCCAAAGCTTCTTTTGATGCAAAATCAGTATCATTATTGGCATCCATATAACGGTACCAATACCAACTGCTACCCGCCCAGCCTGGCATAGTACTCATTTCGAGTGGATAAGTTTCTGTTGATCCTTCTGGGGTATATGTCCAGTTTTTTGCCCTTCCTAGAGGTGGTTCTCCTGTTTCTGTAGGTTGGTATTTGTCAATTTCCGGCAAAATCAAAGGCAAATCCTTTTTGTCAACCAAATACGGCAAAAGGTTTCCTTCTACATTAGGTTTGAAATAAACTGGAACTGGCTCTCCCCAATACCTTTGGCGAGCAAAAACGGCATCACGCAAACGGTAATTTACTTTACCACGGCCAATTTTGTTTTCTTCCAAATAGGCTACCAATTTCGAAGTGGCTTCTTTGTAACCCAGACCGTTTATCATGCCCGAATTGATGTATTTTCCATCTTTGGTGGCATCGGCTTGTGTTTCAATGTCTATTTGAGCATCTAATATAGGAATAATGGGAAGTCTGAAATGAGTGGCAAAGTTCCAGTCGCGTTGATCGCCAGAAGGCACGCCCATCACTGCACCTGTGCCATAACCCGCCAACACGTAATCTGCAATCCAAATCGGTACTTTTTCACCATTAAATGGATTGATGCAGAAAGAACCCGTAAAAGCACCTGAAACCTTTTTAACGTCAGACATACGGTCTAATTCAGAGCGTTTTTGTGTTTCAAGTATATATTCTTCTATGGAAGGCTTTTGCTCTGAAGTGGTCAAATCGGCCACCCATTCGTGTTCTGGAGCCAAAACAAGGAAAGAAACGCCATAAATGGTGTCAATTCTGGTGGTGAAAACTTCAATTTTTTTGTCGGAATTTTCGACTTTGAATTTTACAGAGGCTCCATTAGATTTACCTATCCAGTTGCGTTGTTGGTCTTTCAAAGATTCTGACCAATCTATAGTATCTAATCCAGCAATCAATCTGTCGGCATAAGCGGTGATACGCATCATCCATTGACTCATTTTTTTCTGAATTACCGGATAACCGCCTCGCTCTGAAACGCCATCTTTCACTTCGTCATTTGACAATACCATGCCCAGTTCAGGACAGAAATTTACGACAGATTCGGCTAAATAAGTCAATCGGTAATTTAATGAAACTTCGTATTGCTTTTCCTTCGACCATGAATTCCATTCTTCGGCCGAGAATTCAGGTAATTCTTCATCACAAACAGCTTTAGCGGCATTTGAGCCTCCTTTTGCAAACAATTCGTACAAAGTGACTACGTTTTCGGCTTTATCAGATTCCTTATTATACCACGAATTAAACAATTCCATGAAAATCCATTGCGTCCATTTGTAATAAGATGGATCTGAAGTACGAACTTCTCGAGACCAATCATAACAAAAACCAATGTTTTTCAATTGACCAATATACGTTTCGATATTTTTCTCAGTGGTAATTGCAGGATGTTGCCCAGTTTGGATAGCATATTGCTCAGCAGGCAAGCCAAAAGAGTCAAAACCCATGGGATGCAAAACATTGAAGCCTTTTAGTTTTTTATATCTGCTGTAAATGTCAGAGGCGATATACCCAAGTGGATGACCCACATGCAAACCTGCCCCAGATGGATAAGGAAACATATCGAGCACATAGCATTTAGGCTTTTTGGTGTCAATTTCCACTTTATTAGTTTGGTTCTCTTCCCAATACTGTTGCCATTTTTTTTCTATCTCTCGGTGCCTGTACTCTGTCATTTGTCTATTCTGTTATCAAATTTTCCGCAAAATTAGTGATTTTTGAGCAGAAAGGGAAAAATAGTTTTTATCCTCAAAACTGATAAATATGTTATCAAACTGACCAATGGAATAAATACGCTACTTTATTAATTTATCGCATAGATTGAAAAGAAAAAACAATACATGCAATTTCAAAACTTTTAGTATTGATTTAACGTATGTAAGATTATGAATAGACTATTATATGTTTTCTTCTTTTTTTTAACGAATGTTATGGCTTTCGCGCAGAAAACTGAAATAAAAAAGAAATATAGAATAGAAGTAG
>DAIQBE010000394.1:0-4007 GCA_036781325.1 Leadbetterella sp.
ATTTAGGATTTAAAAAATTAGAAAATTATGGAATTCCTGTGGTTTTTTTAGATAGAGTGCCTCGAGGTTTGGCATGCCATAAAGTAATATCCGCCATAGAATTTGGAACCGTATCTGCTATGGAATTTTTATTTAATGAAGGGCTAAATAGTATAGCTTTACTCAATGGGCCATCTAATTTATCTACTTCAGACGCTAGACTAAATGGATACCTAAATGGCCTCAAAAAATATAATTTAAAAAGCTCTCCTCAGTTAATAAAAACTTCGAATTTAACCAAATTAGATGTTTTTAATTGTGTGCAAACTTTTTATGAGCAGGAGATAAGACCGGAAGCGATTATTGTATTTAATGACCTTATTGCTATTTATGTTTATGAGGCAATTAGAGAATTGCGTCTGGTTTTATTCAATAAAATAAAAATAGTTAGTTTTACTAATCTTTCGATTACATCTTCATTCGAAAATCATCCAATTGCTTCCATAATACAAAATCCTAAACTTATTGGACTTACTTCATCAAATTTACTTTTAAGATTAATGAGAGATGAATTGGCAATCAATGATTACCAAGAAAGTATAATTGAAACAGAATTTGTGGTATATTAGCAAATTGAAAATACCAAAATTGCTTTAAAACAATAAGCGTTTAAACGAGTTTAATTTAAAAAAAAAGTAGTATTTTATTTTAAATAATAAATGGATAAAATTAAAAAATATAGGTTACCACTGGCTGTAGTTATTTTTATTTTGGCTATTACTTATGTTCTTGTAATAAAGAAAAAGCTATTTGAATCAGAGGAGATTGTTCCTTTAACAAAATCCTGGGAAAAAGTTGTGCCTCATCAAAGTACTCCTGTCGGTTTAATCTCTTTAAAATCAGAAGATTGTGGTACCTGTCATGTTGAACATTACCAAGAATGGAAGCTTTCTACTCATGCGCATGCTTGGACAGACTTGCAGTTTCAAGCTGAATTAAAGAAAGAATCTAGTCCTTTTTTATGCATAAATTGCCATATTCCTTTACAAAATCAACAAGAATTTATTGTTACAGGTATGATAAATGGGGATATCTACAAGCCTGTAAAAAAGAGAAACCCATTTTTTGACAAATCACTTCAACAAGAAGGAATTAACTGTGCAAGCTGCCACGTAAGAAATGGTGCAATTATTGGCACCAACGGAAATCTAAATGCGCCACATAAAGTAAAAAAGGATCCGATTTTTTTATCTGAAAAGCTTTGTATCTCCTGCCACAATGCAAATGCAGTTGTAACCCCTACTTTAGCCTGCACTTTTGAAACTGGAGATGAATGGAAAAAAGGACCATTTTTCGGAAAGAAAAATTGTGTGAGTTGCCACATGCCCGAAACCCAGCGGTCATTAGTTGCTGGATATCCTAAAAGAAAAAGCCACGCTCATTTTTTTACGGGTTCTGGCATTCCAAAGTTTGATTCTGTGAAAACCACAGTCTTTAATGGCTTAAGTTTTGAGCCTACCGACGTTAAATCCAAGTATAAAGTAGCAGATTCGTTGAGATATAATTTAAAAGTTAAAAATGAATTTGCAGGCCATAGAGTCCCTTCAGGAGATCCAGAGCGGTTTATTTTGATAAAAATGGAGTTGATTGATGAGAATGGTACAGTTGTTTCTCGGAAAATTGAACGAATAGGGGAGAAATGGCAGTGGTATCCTATAGCAAAAAAGTTGGCTGATAATAATATGAATCCATCGGAAGTGCGTAATTATAGTTTTGCAACCTTGCTAAAAGATAAAAGTAATTTGAAATTAAAAATTGAAGTCACAAAGCACCGAATGGATGAGAAAACTGCGGCTTACAATAAATTAGGAAAGAATTACCCGCTTTTTATTTCCATATACAAAAAGGAATATTCGATAGTGGTACTTTGATTCCAAATATTTATAAATAATTCACACCACCAAAAAATCTTGATAAATATACTTTTCTAATTAAATCTGCATGGAAGTTTTTTTGAATTTCATTACAAAATATTCATTTAAAATGATTAGCAATGTATCCATGTTCCTTAATTTAGTTTGTATTCTAATTATGCCTTTTCTTGTTTAAAAGACATATTTTTTACATTTTTGCGATTCAATTTTAAAGGACGAGTAGAAAATGGCGACTTTCGAACTTACCAAAGATTATTTAGCTACTATTGAAGAAGCCATTTCATCAAATCAAAGTGATTTTTTAAAAACCCAACTGGATGAGCTATTTCCAGCTGATATTGCAAATATTCTTTTTGAATTAGATGGGGAGGGTGCTCATGCTCTTTTCCAATTGCTGGATACAGAAATTGGAGCCGAAGTACTTTCCAATATTGAATCTGACGATAGAAAAAAATTTATTAAGGAGCAGTTTACAACAGAAGAAATAGCAAAATACGTGAATCTATTTGATTCTGATGACGCTGTAGACTTATTGAACGAACAGCCAATAGAAGTCAGAGAACAGATTATTGCCTTACTTGAAGATAGAGAGCAAGCGCGATTTATTTTAGATTTATTGCACTATCCCGAAGATGTGGCCGGAGGATTAATGCAAAAAGAATTAATAAAAGTAAATATTAATCAAACGGTAAGTGAATGCGTTGAAGAAATAAGAGCTCAGGCCGAGGATGTAGATAAAGTGTATGCCGTTTATGTAGTGGATACTGATCAAAAATTGATGGGTATTGTTTCTTTAAAGCAAATTGTTTTAGCGCGGAAAAATACTAAAATTGGGAATATTTTTGATGATGATATTGTATTTGTCGATACTACTAAAAGTGGAGATGAAGTTGCTCAAATTATGCAAAGGTATGACTTAGAGGCAATTCCCGTAGTAAATACTTTGGGAAGGTTATTAGGTGTAATTACGGTGGATGACGTACTCGATTTTATTACTGAAAAAGCAGAAGAGGATATTCAAGTGATGTCTGGTATTACTGGCGAAGCCGACGAAGATGATTCCGTTTGGAAACTTGCCAAAGCTCGCATTCCTTGGTTAGTGATCGGTGTAGTAGGGAGTCTTTTAGCTGCATCGGTGATAGGCTGGTTTGAAGGCACCATGTCAAAAATTGCTGGCTTGGCAGTGTTTATACCTTTAATGGCCTCCACGGGTGGAAATGTTGGTATTCAAACTTCCTCTCTTATTGTTCAATCGCTAGCTGAAAAATCTGGAATTAGTATTAGTTTATGGCAAAGACTTTCTAAAGTTATACGCGTAGCTTTAATTAATGGACTTGTGGTGGGAGTTTTAACAGGTATCTATGTGTATACCATTGGTAATCCAGAATTATTTTGGGTGGTTTGCCTTTCTTTGTTTTCTGTGGTTATTTTGGCTTCTTTTATGGGCACAATTACCCCTTTGATTTTAGACAGAATTGGTGTAAATCCTGCAATGGCTTCGGGTCCTTTTATTACAACTGCAAACGATTTGATTGGGATTGGAGCTTATTTTTTGATTGCCTATTTAATGTTAAATTTTTGAAGGAATGATTGCTGTTATTCAAAGAGTAAGTGAGGCTAAAGTTACAATTGATAAAAAAACTAAAGGAGAAATTAATACAGGATTTTTGGTCTTTTTGGGCATTAGTCACTTCGATACGGAAGAGGATTTAGATTGGCTTTCTAACAAAATAATTGGACTTCGGGTGTTTTCGGATACCGAAGGGAAAATGAATTTATCCTTAGATGAAGTAGATGGAAATATACTTCTGATTTCTCAATTTACTCTTTTGGCTTCCACCAAAAAAGGCAATAGACCCTCATTTATTGAATCTGCAAAGCCCGAAATTGCTATACCTTTTTATACTAAAATGATAAAAGTACTTTCTGAAAAGCTTGGAAAGGATATTCAAACAGGGGAATTTGGTGCCGATATGAAAGTATCTTTAATAAATGATGGCCCTGTAACCATTACAATTGATTCAAAAAATAAGAGATAAAAAACTTCAATCTTAAACTAAAATTGAAGTTTTGAGAATTCAGAGAATCTTGGTT
>DAIQBE010000395.1:0-4006 GCA_036781325.1 Leadbetterella sp.
GGAATGTCTTATGACTCTAATATTGGTGCGATAAAGGCATTAGATGAAGGAGTGGCAAATTCCTAAAGCTTGATGATGCCTTGTGCTTGGATTCCTGATTTCTTTACTTATCTAGAGAAAAATCCTAAGACCGATGCTGGGCTACATCTTACGCTTACTTCTGAATGGGCTGGCTATAGGTGGGGGCCTTTGATGGGCAAGCCGGCAGTTCCAGGTTTAGTTGATAAGCAAGGAGCCATGTGGAAGAGTGTAGAAGCCACGGTTAAAAATGCTCAGCCCGACGAAATTGAAAAAGAGATTCGGGCTCAACTAGAACGTTCTCGAAGCATGGGCTGGGAGCCAACTCATTTAGACTCACACATGGGTACACTTTTCGCTAAAAAAGAGTTTTTAGAGAGATATTTAAAAGTAGGTATGCAAGAAAAGATTCCTGTGATGTTTCCTGGGGGTCACAATACCATGATTCAAGAAACAACAGCTTCTACTGGCCTTACAAAAGAAGTTACTACTACTATTGGTAACCAATTATGGGCAGCGGGTTTACCCGTTTTAGATGATTTGCACAACATCTCTTATGGCTGGGGTTGCCCAGAAGGCAAAAGCGAATGCACAGATGCGGAATTGCTAAAGTATAAAACCCAACAATATATTTCTTCTTTGGAAAAATTAAAGCCAGGTTTAACCATGGTAATTATGCATTGTACATGGCCTACAGAAGTTTTTAAATATATTTCAGGATCTGGTATTGTAAGAAAAGGAGATACTATGAGTATGATGGATCCCATATTTAAAGCGTATTTAAAAAATAACAATATAGTGTTAACCACTTGGCGAGAAGCAAAAAGACGCAGAGACGCCTTAAATAAATAAATTTAATGAAAAAGCAACTCATTTCGACTTTGTTAGTTTTACTTAGTTTATCTTCTTTTTCACAAGTCGTTCAGGTTTCTACTGAAGAGCAACAATTAAAAGAAGCAGTTTTGGCACTACCAGAAGCGGATAGATTGAATGCTAAAATTTTAGGTTATTCTGTTAATGGTGAAATGGTAGAATTACAAAAAGGTGGAAGTGGATATGTTTGTTTGGCAGATGACCCCAATAAAAAGGGTTTTAGTGTTTCTTGTTACCATAAAGATTTGGAGCCTTTTATGGCAAGAGGAAGGGTTTTACAAAAACAGAATAAATCTTTTAAAGAAGTTTTTGATATTAGAGAGTCAGAGGCAAAAAAAGGGAAATTGAAAATGCCTAAAAACCCTTCTACTTTACATATTTTAAGTGGCGAAAGTGTAGAAAAAGCTACCTATAGGTATGTGGTTTATATTCCTTGGGCTACAGCGGCTTCCACAGGTTTGCCATTGAAAGAAGTAGTACCAGGAGCACCATGGATTATGGATCCAGGTACCCATCGTGCTCATATTATGATATCTCCACCCGCTAAAAAATAAAGTATGGATTTAAAAGAAGCTCAAGAAATAGTAGACGAATGGATAAAAAGAGTGGGGGTGAGGTATTTTAATGAACTTACAAATACCGCTATTTTGATGGAGGAAGTAGGTGAAGTGGCAAGAATAATGGCGAGGAGATACGGAGAACAATCTGAGAAAGAATCGGATAAAAGTAAGGATTTAGGGGAAGAAATGGCTGATGTACTTTTTGTCTTACTATGTTTAGCAAATCAAACCGGCATAGATTTAAGCCAAGCTTTTACTAAAAATCTTGAAAAAAAAACACATAGAGATTTCGAAAGGCATAAAAACAATCCAAAGTTGAACTGATTTTTAGTATTTAATCCCAAATATGAGAAGCCGGAAAAGCCAACATTATGTTTAAAATCTTACCTATTGCAATTTCACGACTCTTAAAATTACCACTTTTAGTATTGTTTATTTATTTTGTAGGCTTTGCATTGGCTTTAATAATAGCTGTCCCATTCTATAAAACAATACTAATTGAAGCTAATGGCTCAGTAGGTTTAGATATATTGGTTTCTAAATTCGATTTTATGTATTTTAGTGACTTTCTAAGAGTTAGTGGAAAAGCATTTAAACACTTTTTACCTTCCATCTTTAAACTAGGTTTGGTTTATCTATTTTTGAATGTTTTTTTTTCTGGCGGAATATTATACAGTGTTAAAAACAAGTCCTTTTCTATTTTAAATTTTTTTTCAGCTTGTCTTAATTACCTAGGAAGGTTTCTATTTTTATTTCTTTTTTCTTTTATTCTATTAGTCATCTTGTTAGGGATTTCAACTTTTTTATTCTTTCTTTTTGCACTTTTTGCCCAAGGAGGAAATGAGCGCACTTATTTTTTCGCAATGCTTCCTCCTTTGGGAATTATGGTTTCTTTTATTAGTTTTGTAATAGTCCAAAACGACTATGCGAAAGTAATAATAGTGGAGAATCCTAAATTATCGGTAAGTGAAGCTTTTTGGAGAAGTTTTGTATTTGTTTGGAGGAATCCTTCTACTTTGATAGTATTCTGCGTAATAGTTTTATTGGGCCTTCTATTTATGTTGATTTACCTTTGTTTGGATGCAATAATTGGAATGCATTCTGCTACAACCATCATTGTAATGGTTATTTTTCAACAACTGTTAATTTTTTCTAGGACTTTTTTGAAAATTTTAACTTTGGGCTATGCAAATGAATTCTATTCTTCAAAAACTCAAATGACGTTTTTACCTGTTTCATTAAATTTAGGAGAAAATTTAAACTTAGATGGACAAACTTCTGTTTAAAAACTATGGAAAATACAGTAATTGAAGAAACTATAGTTAATAAAGTTGCTAACAGTGGACTTATTTCTTTTGATCTAGAGGAATATTTTCATCAAGGTGAACGCATTATTTTTGATATCAAAGATCAACTATTTATGGGATTGATGTTGAAAGAAAAAGATTTTCGAGAGTTTTTGAAAACCAATGATTGGTCCACATATTCAGGCAAGAATGTGGCAATTATTTGTTCGGAAGACGCAATTGTGCCTACATGGGCATATATGCTTTTAGGAATTGCATTAGAACCATTCGCAAATATGTTTGTTTTTGGAAACTTGGAAGATTTAGAAAAAAAATTATTTGAACAGGCTTTGAATTCTTTGGATTTCTCTCCATTTAAGGGCCAACGAATTGTGGTAAAAGGCTGTAGCAATGCTCAAATTCCTACTTATGTGTATGTAGAACTCACAAGAAGATTAAAACCAATTGTAAAGAGTTTGATGTTTGGTGAGCCTTGCAGTACTGTTCCACTATTTAAAAATAAAGCTATTTGATGGTTTTAATACTAGAAAAATCCTTCCAGCATTAATTTTTGGTTTACTTTAATTCCTCACTTTTATTACTATTAAATATTCCTAAATAGATGCCTGTTTTTTTTGACATAAAAAATATTTTTTTTAGTTTTTGGGGATATGAAATGAGCCATTTAGAGTTTTGGGCAACACTTTCTGGTGCTTTGGCGGTTTGGCTATCTGTTAAGGAAAATGTGTGGTCATGGATTCTAGGTTTAGTAAATGTATGTTTGGCATCCATTCTTTTTTATCAAATTCAACTTTACCCTGATATGTTTTTACAGGGATTTTTTTTTGTAACTAATATTTTGGGTTTTTGGCAATGGAAATTTCCAAAGTCAGAATTTGCAAATTCCAAACACGAATTAAAAATTACCATCTTAGAATTAAAGACCACTTTTATTTTGGTGTTTGGGGGTTTATCAGTTACTTATATTTTGGGTACTTTTTCTAAAAATCTGCATGAAATATTTCCGAAATTATTTAGTTTACCCAGTGCTTTCCCCTATATGGATAGTTTCACGACTGTGATGAGTATAATTGCTACTTTTTTGCTTATTAAAAAGAAAGTGGAGGCTTGGTGGTTATGGCTTGCAATTGATAGTATTAGCACTTATATGTATTTTGTAAAAGATGTCAAATTGTATTCCCTTCTATATTTTGTTTTTTGTATTATTGCTGTATTTGGAGCGGTGGATTGGACAAGGAAATGGAGAAA
>DAIQBE010000396.1:0-4005 GCA_036781325.1 Leadbetterella sp.
GTATAGAAGAAAACCTAAAAAGCATACCAAACTTTAACAATAACGTTCAATTCAAAAAAAACAATACAATTGAATTCCTAAAGCCTCAGACCAAAAATAATAGATTACAAATTATAGTATCTTTCTTTTATTATCTGCTCGTGATGTAAGGCATGCCCGACTATAACAAACCCTAAAGCTAAAGGCGAAATTCTAGTCAAGTTGGCAGTTCCTTTTCTAAGTAACATAGTTTTGTCAAAACTTTTAAAAAGCCATACATTTGATTTTCTAACTAATGAAAACTCTGTAATTAAGTCTTCAATAGTTGCATTTTTTGTTGAGGTATTTTTTGCATATTGATTTTCATCAAAACCCGGCAAAATAGTATCATCATTTCTTGCAAAACATAAAGCTCGATAAGCCATTATCCTTTCGGTGTCAATACAATGTTGCAAAATGTCCTTAATTGTCCATTTTCCATGGGCATAAATTTCGTCTCCAATCTGATTATACTTCTTTAAGTCATTAAAAACCAAATCAGGAGAATATTTCTCAAACAATTCAAACAATGAAAGATCTTCAACCAAATTTATATATCTATCAAAAAATTTAGGAAATTCTCCAATTAACTCCTTCTTCATGGGTATAGTATTTAATATAAAGTTTCAAAAATAATCAAAAATTACCATAATTGTAATTTAAACGTATATCATCAATTAAATCCATTGATAAATAAACTGGTTTTTTTTAACCATTTATTCTTTTACTTGCGACAAATTGAAAAAAAACCAATATTTTTGCATAAATGGTTAATGGCATGGAGGAATTTGAAGAAGAGGAACTGATAAATACTAAACCCAAGTATTCACAAGAAGAACAGTATCGGGTTTTTGATAAAGAGTTTATGCCTCACATAGACGCCATGTACAACTTTGCTTATCGTTTAACAAACGACGAAGATGACGCCAACGATCTTTTGCAAGATACTTATATGAAAGCATATAGGTTTATTAATTCTTTTCAAGAAGGCACTAATGCAAAAGCTTGGTTATTTAGAATCTTAAAAAATAGCTTTATTAACGATTATCGTAAAAAAAGCAAAGAACCTTCGAAAGTTGATTATCAAGAAGTTGAAACGGTTTATAATTCTACCGAAGATGCTGAATACGAAAGCACTTCTGATTTAAGAATAGAAGCTGTGCAAGATATGATAGGAGATGAAGTTGCTATGGCATTAAATAGTTTGCCTGTTGATTTCAGAACTGTTATTATTCTCTGCGACATTGAAGGATTCACTTATGAAGAAATGGCTAAGATTCTAGATATCCCTATTGGAACAGTTAGATCAAGATTACATAGAGCAAGGAACTTATTAAAGGAGAAATTGCGTTCTTATGCAAAGTCCATGGGATACAAAGAATTAAGGTAACAATTTCGAATTTTTAAAAATTATTTTAACAATGGCTGACTGTTCAGATAAGATAGGAATGAAAGAGCAATGCGAGAATCATGCTAAATGTATGGAAATGATACAAGCGGTTTTAGATGGTTCAGCTTCTTCCGAGGAAATAGAACATTTTAAGTCCAATTTGGAAGTTTGTAAGCCTTGCATCGAAGGTTACGAATTAGAAAAAACAATTAAAGAGTCACTAAAAACAAAAGTTGAGAAAGTTTGTTGCCCACAGGCAACAATAAATTTATTAAAATTAAAAGTTGGCATCGCTCTTTTAATTTTGGTATCTACAATAGTAGAAATAAAAATTATCCAACTTATTATTTTATCATAATAACGCATTTATTAAACGCAACCACTGGACAAATTCCAGTGGTTTTTTATTTATCAATAATGAAAAATGGCAAAGCTATAATTTTCTGTGCACCTTCAGGTTCTGGTAAAACTACTCTAGTAAAACATTTATTAAAAGTAAATTCGAACCTAGGTTTTTCAATCTCTGCATGCACCAGAGACAAACGAGGCAGAAACGAAGTACAAGGAAAGGATTATTACTTTTTGTCAATTGATGAATTTAAAGAGAAAATTTTCCAAAAAGCTTTCGTGGAATGGGAAGAAGTTTATCAAGGTGGCTATTATGGCACATTAAAATCTGAAATTGAGCGCCTTTGGTCTGAAGGGAAAAATGTTATTTTCGATGTAGACGTTAAAGGAGGCCTTAGATTAAAAGAATATTTTGGTGATAACTCATTAGCAGTGTTTGTTAAAGTGCCTTCAATGGAGGAGCTTGAAAAAAGATTGGTAAATAGAGGAACAGAAACCGAAGAAAGTCTTTCTCAAAGGCTTTATAAAGTTCAATTCGAAATGGCTTTCCAAGATCAATTTGATGTGGTATTACTTAATGATGATTTAGAAAAATCTTTTATAAAAGCCCAAAATTTATATACTTCGTTTATTTCAAATGAATTAGAAATAAAAAACAAACCCCTTAATGTATAATGAAGATAGGCTTATTTTTTGGTTCCTTTAATCCAATTCACGTAGGTCACCTCATAATTGCCAATACCATGGCTTACAATACGGACCTAAATCAAGTCTGGTTTGTAGTTACTCCGCAAAATCCCTTTAAAAAAAACAATTCTCTTTTACATGAGTTTGACAGACTAACAATGGTAGAAAGAGCTATAGCTGAAAATTATAAGTTAAAAGTTAGCGACATCGAGTTTAATTTACCGAAGCCCAATTATACGATAGAAACATTAACGGTTTTATCAGAAAAACACCCGGAACATGAATTTGTATTAATTATGGGGGAAGATAATTTAGGGCAATTTGAAAATTGGAAAAACTTTACTCAAATTTTAAAATTTTATCATCTATATGTCTATGAGCGAAGTAATGCACCAGTACATAAGTTCAAAAATCACCCAAAGGTTCGATTTATTGATGCTCCATTATTAGATATATCCGCAACATATATTAGAAAACAAATAGAAACAGGAAAGAACATTAAATATCTTGTTACTGAACCCGTTGAAGACTATATTTATCTAAAAAATTTCTATAAATAATGTCTGCCATAAAGGTATAATCCCTTTAAAGTAAGCTCTTTATCGACAAAATCAAAGACATCAGAAATATCTCCTAACACAGATGATAATCCACCAGTTGCTATTACAATCATTGGATTATTAAATTCTTCTTTAATCTTTTCAATTACTCCTTTAACCAAACTTTCATAGCCAAAAATAATACCTGATTGAATGGCATGCATACTATTTTTTCCAATAATTTTAGAGGGTTTTTCTAACTTAACTTCAGGCAATAAAGAAGTTTTTGTAAATAAAGAATTAATTGCTGTTTTTATCCCCGGCACAATAGTAACGCCTAAAATAATTCCATTTTCTGTTACAGTTGTAAATGTAAGTGCTGTGCCAAAGTCAACAATAATGCAATTTTTTTTATATAATTTTAAGGCGGCTACTGCATTTACAAACAAGTCGGAACCTAATTCTTCGGGCACATCAATATTAATTTTAAGTAAATCAGATTTTGAGCCATTAACAATAATTGGAGAAATATTTAAAAATTTTTTGCAGAAATTGCTAAAAAAAGGTGTCAAAATCGGAACAACACTACTAATCACCGCATTTGAAAATAAAGATTTGTCAAGATTATTTTCAAACATAAAATTCAAGATTCTATATTCAAAAAAAATCGAATTTTCATTCTTTAAAGAATTAATTCTTAATACCTTAATCAATAACTCTTCTTTATAAAAACCAATTACAGTATCGGTATTTCCTATATCAAATACAATCATTCCCTTTGTTTTATTAAACGAAAATATAAAGAAATAAATAAAAAGAAAAAATTCTTTAGAATTAGGTTAAAACTTAGTAATTATTCAACTAAAACTTTTAGTTATCAAAAAAAGGCTGTAAATTTGCACCCTTTCTGTAAAAAAGTGAATAAGATTATTTCGAATTTTGATATTGCTATTCATGGTCTTGAGGATAAAACACATGAATATGATTTTGAAGGTTCAGATTCCTTTTTTAAGGCTTTTGAAC
>DAIQBE010000397.1:0-3970 GCA_036781325.1 Leadbetterella sp.
CTGAAAAGTAAGCCGAACAATAAAATCAACAAACCTCAATCATTAATTAAAATTTATATAATTTAAGTTTTTAATTTTAATCCTATAAAACTGCATTTTAATATCGATTTTATACTAAATTTAACCTTGACAATACCTAGGTGTACTATCTTTAAGTGCTAGATACCTGAAATTATAGGTAGCAATTCTGTTTTAATAATTCAACCATCCTTTAAATGAGAATATATCTAAATATTTTAATTCTTTTTTTACTTGTTGAAGCACCTAGTATGGCTTGGCAAATTCCTCAACGAACACCAGAACAGGACAGTCTTTTTGTTCGTACCCAACGTAAAACTTTAGCCGATCATAAGAAAATGATGGATTTGTTAGGAATAAAATCACTTCGTATGGGGGCAAATGGCAACGATCCAAAAGCAGCAAATGCGGCAAATTATGATGAAAGCAAAGCAAATCCTTTTCCGTTTCTTCCAGAAGTTTTGACTTTAAAAAATGGGAAAAAGGTAAAGACAGCAAAAAGCTGGATTAAAAAAAGGAGACCAGAAATTATAGAAGATTTTGATAGGGAAATTTATGGACGAGTTCCTAAAAACACTCCAAAAGTATCCTGGGAGGTAATAAGTGTTCTTGATACTATGAATGGAACTGTTCCAATTAAGGTAAAAAAAATGCTTGGTCATGTTGATAATTCATCGTATCCAGATATCAAAGTTGATATTTCTATGACTTTAACCACTCCTTCAAATGCCACAAAACCTGTGCCGGTAATGACAGAATTTGGTTTTGTATTTCCTGCCGGAATGAGGCGGCCACCCCTTAATCCAAATGCTTCAATTGAGCCCACCTGGCAGCAACAGGTTTTGGCAAAAGGCTGGGGATATGCTATACTTTTACCGAATAGCATTCAAGCCGATAATGGTGCAGGACTAACTCAGGGCATTATTGGTTTAATGAACAAAGGCCAATATCGGAAAGCCGATGACTGGGGCTCACTGCGTGCTTGGGCTTGGGGAGCAAGTCGTGCTTTAGACTATTTTGAAACAGACAAAGATGTTGATGCAAAAAAAATTGGTATTGAAGGGCATTCCCGTTACGGCAAAGCAGCCCTAGTGGCAATGGCTTATGACTCCCGTTTTGCAATCACGTATGTGAGTTCCTCGGGAGAAGGAGGTGCAAAATTGCACCGCAGAAATTGGGGTGAAATCATTGAAAATGTGGCAGGTTCTAGCGAGTATCATTGGATGGCTGGAAATTTTATGAAATATGCGGGACCACTCACTTGGAATGATTTACCCGTAGATTCTCATCAATTAGTGGCTTTATGTGCCCCTCGCCCAGTATTTATCGGAGCTGGCGACAAAGGAGATTATTGGGTCGACGCAAAAGGAATGTTTATGGCAGGAGCTGCAGCCGGAGAAGTTTATGAATTGTTGGGGAAAAAAGGAATGGGAACCAACGATTTTCCCAAACTTGAAACTTCCCTCATTACAGGCGATGTTGGCTTCCGACAACACGCAGGGGGGCATACACCTGCTCCCAATTGGCCTACTTTTATACAATTTGCAGAAAAATATTTTAAGTAATTCCTAATCTTTTATATACAAAATGAAAAAGTTACAAATTTCCCTATTAATAATTTTGTTTTCCGTAACCTCGGGGTTTTCTCAAACTACAAAAGGGCTAAAAGATTATTATAGCGATTTTTTCCCAATGGGCGTTGCGGTTAATCCTAGAATGATGGACGAAGGAAAAGAAGCTACTTTGATTTTAGCTCAATTTAATAGCATGACCCCAGAAAATGCAATGAAAATGGGGCCAATTCACCCAGAGGAAAACAGATACAATTGGGCGCCTGCTGATAAAATAGCCGATTTTGCAGTTAAAAATGGATTAAAATTAAGAGGACACACCCTGTGTTGGCATAACCAAACACCTAATTGGTTATTTACTGATTCTGTAGGAAAACAAGTGAGTAAGGAAGTACTATTGGCTCGTTTGAAACGTCATATTACAGATGTGGTAAGTCGCTACAAAGGCAAAATTTATGCATGGGATGTGGTAAACGAAGCGGTGCCAGATGGTGGGACGGATGTTTATAGAAAAACAAAATTCTTAGAAATAATTGGCGAAGAATATATTCAACGAGCCTTTGAATTCGCCCATGAGGCCGATCCAAACGCTAAATTATTTTACAATGATTACAATACTGAAAATAGCGTAAAACGTGACAAAATATACCTCCTCGTTAAAGGCTTAATGGATAAAGGAATTCCAATTCATGGTGTGGGTTTACAGGGACATTGGTCTCTAAATGAGCCAACAGCCCAAGAATTAGAAGAATCAATTACAAAATTTGCCAGCTTAGGATTGGAAATTCAAATTACTGAATTAGATGTGTCAGTGCATCCCAAACAGCAACAAAGTTCTAAAGAGCCATTTAATGGCGTAAGTGTATTTACAGCTGAAATGGACGAAAAGCAAGCACAACAATACAAAATGCTTTTTGAAGTTTTTAGAAAGTTTAAGGCAAATATTACTGGAATTACATTTTGGAATTTATCCGATAGTTCTTCCTGGTTGGATAATTTTCCTGTGCGTGGAAGAAAGAATTTTCCATTACTTTTCGACCAAAACTATCAGCCCAAAAAATCATTTTTTGAAGTAATAAAATTCTAAAATAAAGTTTATATTTATTATTATGAATCGATATTTTTTAATTTCTTTTTTCTCCCTATGTACCTATTTATCCAATGCTCAAATAACTGCTATGAAGCAGATAAAAGTAAAAGGTAATAATTTTGTTTTGCCCGACAACACACCTTTTATTTTTAGGGGTTTAAATGCCAGCGACCCTGACAATCTTTTGAAAAACGAGCATTGGAACATGGCTTATTTTCAGGAAATGAAAAATTGGGGAGCAAACATAGTACGATTCCCAATCCACCCTGCAGCATGGAGAAGACAGGGCAAGGAAAAATATCTTAAAATGTTAGACGAAGGTGTAAACTGGGCTACAGAATTAGGAATTTATGTTATAATGGATTGGCACACTATTGGGAATTTACGAACTGAAATGTACCAATCAGATAGCTATGAAACAACCCAAAAAGAAACTTTTGAATTTTGGCGAACGATGTCTAAGCATTTCAAAGGAAATCATACCGTAGCTTTTTTTGAATTGTTCAACGAACCAACTACCTATAATGGGCAACTCGGTACTTGCTCATGGGCAGAATGGAAGCAATTAAACGAAGAAATGATTGGAATAATCAGGGCAAACGGCAGTACGGCTATTCCTTTGGTAGCGGGTTTTAATTGGGCCTATGATTTAACAGAAGTAGCAAATAATCCCATCAATGCGGAAGGAATTGGGTATGTTTCGCATCCATACCCCATGAAACGAAACAAACCTTGGGAGGCTCAATGGACAAAAGATTGGGGATTTGTGAAAGAAAAATATCCATTAATTTTGACCGAGGTAGGTTTTAGTGGTCCAGAGGAGGTAGGGGCACATGTTCTAGTAATTAGCGATGAGTCTTATGGGGAATCATTGACTAAATACTGTGATGAAAAACAGATCTCGTGGGTAGTTTGGGTATTTGATCCGAAATGGGCTCCACGTTTATTTTCTGATTGGAACTATACGCCCACTCGTCATGGCAAATACTTCAAAAAGGCACTACTAGATAGGTCAAAATTAAATAATTAGCATTGTAAAAAATATTACTAGAAAGACGCTACTTAGTTTTTGCTACTTTGGTCTTTCATTTTAAAAAACTCAAAAAAAATACATAAATTGTCATAAGTAATCTCCTATTTTTTGATGTAGAGACAAGGTTTCAGTTTATGAATGTCAAGGCTTGGTGAATGCCCAATTAAATTGGTACTTGTTTTATTTGAAACAAAATTCTTAAATTCGAATATTGATACTAAGTACTAAAAAATTAATAAATAATGAATGCCTTTCAAA
>DAIQBE010000398.1:0-3970 GCA_036781325.1 Leadbetterella sp.
TTTCATTTGCTTTTTTGTTCTTTTTTAGTAAGGCTATTTGTCAAAATCCTTATGTGGTGGTTTTGGGGATTGCCCAAGACGGTGGCTATCCACAAGCTGGATGTAAGAAAGAATGCTGCAAAGCCGTTTGGGAAAAGAAAATTTCAACGCAATTGGTTTCATGTATAGCATTAGTGGACCCAATTAGTAATGAAAAATGGATTTTTGATGCCACTCCAGATTTTACGCAGCAACAGTTTGAACTAAGTAGTTTGACAAAAAATGATACTGAGTTAAACGGGATATTTTTAACCCATGCCCATATTGGACATTATACCGGTTTGATGTATTTGGGAAGAGAAACTATGGGTGCAAAAATGATAAAGGTTTATGCAATGCCAAAAATGAAGATTTTTTTGGAAAATAATGGACCTTGGAGTCAATTAGTAAAATTGCAGAATATGGATATTCAGCCTATCGTGGAAGAAAAAGAGATAATATTAAATGATAGGCTAAAAGTGATGGCCTTTAAAGTTCCTCATCGTGATGAGTTTTCAGAAACTGTGGGATATAAAATAATTTCTAAAAATAAAACTTTGGTTTTTATTCCTGATATCGATAAATGGCAAAAGTGGAATAAGGACTTGAAAAAAGTGGTAAATGAAAACGATTATTTATTGCTTGACGGCACATTTTATCAAGATGGAGAAATTGATAGACCCATGAGCGAAGTGCCTCATCCGTTTGTGACAGAAACAATGCATATTTTGTCAGATTTGCCAAAAAGTGAAAAACAAAAGGTTAATTTTATTCATTTTAATCATACGAATCCGTTGATAGATCTAAAATCAAAAGAAGGTTTAAATGCACTTAAAAATGGCTATAAAATCGCTACAGAAGGTCTAAGAATTGAAATATGAACTATAAAAAAATCATAGGTGGCCTAGCAAGTGTGGTTTTGCTCTTTATGAGTATTGGTGGAACATATCATTATTACAAAATTGAAAAGACGAAAAAAAATGGCTCAGATATTTATATTGAAGTACTTGATAAGATACAAACAAGAGGTGCTAAACCAAAAAAGATACTATGTTTAGCTTTTGATAATAACCGGAAATTGTATACAAGAGATTCTAAAACATTTAATAGCGCAATGCCTGGGAAATATTCAAAATTTAAATATATGAAAGAATGGGATCTTGTAGTGGCTGAAAACGAACCAACTATTGGAGCCTTTATTCTACTTTTAGGAATATTTATTATTTCTTTGAAATGCATACATTTAATTATTATAAAAGCCGATTTTTAATCAAAAGATTAGCAATATGAAAAAAGGAATTTATTTCTTGATAGTAAGCCTATTTCTATTTTCTTTTATAAATAGCTCAGTAGAAAACCCCAAGAAACCCTTAAATGTTCTTTTTTTTCCTATTGACGATTTAAGACCCGATTTTGCAGCATACGGAAATCCAGATGTCATTACCCCGAATATGACTCGATTAGCAAAAAATGGTGTGGTTTTTAATCGAGCCTATTGTCAACAGGCCGTCTGCAATCCATCAAGAGCTAGTTTGCTTACGGGCTTAAGACCCGATAAACTAAAAGTTTGGGATTTACAAACTAATATGCGTAGTATACACCCAGATTTGCTTACTCTCCCTCAATATTTTAAACAAAATGGCTATACGACCATTGGCTTGGGCAAGGCTTTTCACAATATTTTTCCTGACTCGCTTTCTTGGACAAAAGATGTATACATTCCTGGGTATAATTTTGACCCAGATGCAATATATGCTAGTCAAGAAAATTTAAAAATAATTGAAGAAAAAAAACAAAAATTTTTGGAGTCAAAAAATACTTCAAGAATAGATAAATATGGACTTTGGTATATAAAAGCCAATGCGACTGAAAATGCTGATGTGGATGATAATGCCTATTATGATGCTGTTCAAGCAACTGAAGCTATAAAACAATTGAATGAATTGAAGAACACTAATCAACCCTTCTTTTTATCGGTGGGCTTCTATAAACCTCATTTGCCTTTTAATGCCCCCAAAAAGTACTGGGATTTATATGATAGATCTAAAATAAAATTGGCCGATAATCAATTTATTCCCACAGGAAGTCCAGCGTATGCAGTGCACGGTGATCAGGAATTGAGAAGTTACGATGACTTTAAAGATTTAAAATTACCAACGGAAGGTAAACTTTCAGAAGAACGCCAAAGAGAATTATTGCATGGATATTATGCTAGCATCACTTATGTGGATGCTCAAATTGGAAGGATATTAGATGAATTAGAGCGTTTAGAACTTTCCAAAAATACCATAATTGTATTGTGGGGTGACCATGGATGGAAGCTTGGAGAACATAATTCTTGGGCGAAGCAATCCAATTATGAGATTGATACTCGTGTGGCTCTTATTGTAAGCGGAAAAGGAGTAAAAGAAAAAGGAAAAAGAAGTGAGTCATTAGTTGAGTTTGTAGATATTTTTCCGACCCTTAGTGAAAAAGCTGGTTTGAAAATTCCTAAGGGATTACAAGGGATAAGTTTTGCCCCAATGCTTGAAAATGTAAAAGAGAAGACTAAAGAATCTGCTTTTTCTCAGTTTTTATTGGGCAGATTTCCTAGAAAAGCAAATTCACCAGAAAAAATGGGATATGCCGTTAGAACAAACCAATATCGATATGTTGAATGGTTTGAATGGAAGGAGGATAAACGAGGAGCATTTTTAGATAGGGAGCTATTTGATCATTTTAAGGATCCAAAAGAGAACGTAAACATAGCAAACCTAGCTTCAAACAAGGGTTTATGCTTAAAATTGGAAGCAATTTTAAAAAGTAATTTTAAATAAATAGTTCTCTTTTCTATTCATCCCATAGATTTTCTATCGTATAATCTGTTCCGGGTAAACACCAAAAATCTCCTTTTATATACCGATAGTTTTTATTGACTGAGGCAACTTCAGCCATTTCGTTTTCAGTCAATTCTATGTCGGCGGATCTTATATTTTCTATTAACCGTTCTTTATTTATAGATTTTGGTATTGCGCAAGTACTCCTATTGGTGGCCCAAGCAAGCATGATTTGAGCAACAGAAATTCCTTTACTTTTAGCTAATTTTTTTAAAGTTTCATTCTCAAATAATTTAGGTTCGCCTTCTAATATTCTATTTGCAGGTCGGTCGCTAGAACCCAATGGAGAGTATCCTGTTAAATTTATTTTTTCAGAGTCGCAATAAGATTTTAGCTCATTTTGTTGTAAAAATGGATGCATCTCCACTTGATTACTTTCTGGTTTTACTCCTGTAGTTGAAATTAAACCCTTTATTTTTTTAATACTGAAATTACTTGTGCCTATATGTCTCGCAAACCCTTTTTCCTTAATTTCTATCATCCCTTTCCAAGTTTCATGGAGTGGAGTTTTTTCTAAACTAACCATTTCATCGGACTTAGAAGGAAAATTTACATCATCATTTAAGACAATTGGCCAATGAATCAAATACAGATCTAAATAATCAAGTTGCAGATTTTTAAGCGTTAATTGAATTGCTGGCTCAACTTGCTCTATTCTATGCCTATTATTCCAAAGTTTAGACGTTATCCAAAGCTCTTCTCTTTTTACTTCATTTGCTGATATTGCATCTGTAAAAGCCATTCCAATTTCTTTTTCATTACCGTAGATATGGGCACAATCAAAATGTTTGTAGCCCACTTCTATTGCGGTTCTTATTGCTTTATAAACTTCTCCAGGAGCAGATTTCCATGTGCCTAAGCCAATTATTGGCATTTTGTCGCCATTCTGAAAAGTTAAAAATTTCATTTTTTTTGTTTTAAAAATATGGTTTGAAATTGAGAGTTTTGGATAAATATGGTATCGGAAAGATAACCATCCTTCGAAAACTCCAAGTTAAATTCTAGACATTTTCATTTCTCTCTTCCTATTTCGACTTTATTAAATTCACCATCTGCATTGGTTTTCCTTCCTAATT
>DAIQBE010000399.1:0-3963 GCA_036781325.1 Leadbetterella sp.
TGACGATAAAGAAGAACTTCGAGCCGCCTTACGATAAAGTCTTGTTTTCTATCATGGTTTTGAGTTTTTGCTCTCGATAGGAAAAAATGCCATTTACTTTAGCATCAACAAATAATTTTCCTGCTATCCAACCAAATATAGATTTTCCTATATCATAGTGCAAGATATCAGTCATTAAGACTCCTCCTTCTACAGCCTTAAAATGGTGTTCATGGTGCCAAATATTATAAGGACCTATACGTTGCTCGTCAACAAAAAATGCATTTTCTTTTACATGGGTTATTTCTGTAACCCAATCTAATGGAATATTAAGCATTGGGGAAACTTTATAAGTAATCATAAGTCCTTCATACATTTTTTCAGGAATGTCATAAATGATTTTAAATGTCATTTCGGGAGGAGTAATTTCATTCAAATTTTTTGGAGAAGAAAAAAAATCCCATGCTTTTTCTAAGCTTATTGGTAAAAACTGTTCAACTTTTAATCGCTTCATTTGCTTCAATACTATGTTTTATTACAAGTTATTAACTCAATTAAACCCTCATTGTTCAAGACTAAGAAGTATTAAACAAAAGCCTTAAATCTTTTTGTCGGTTAAATCACCTAATTAATAGTGAATTTTAAAGGTAATTGTCGTTTTTGTTGTACAATTTTAATTTTTTATTATATTTTTACACTGAAAATTAATTTCGAACCTTTCCAAAACAGTTAATATTTTATGAAAAAAAATGAAAGCTCATTGCAGTCGAGAAGAAGCTTTATTTCAAATGCCTCAATTCTAGTTGGAGCCACTTTAGGAGCAAATAAAGTATTTGGCATGCCTGCCATTATTTCTGATTTATACAATTCAGGTTCTTTAATAAAAGGAGTTCAAATTGGTGTAATTACCTATTCATTCAGAGATATGCCGGATCAAAGTGCCGAAGCTACTCTTCAATATATTTTGGATAGTGGAATAAGCGCCACTGAATTAATGGGAGATCCTGCTGAAACATATGCAGGAAAACCAAAAAGCCCAGTTGATTTAAGGTCCATATTCCCACTTAGACGCAAAAAAAGAGATAACCTACCATTGACAGAAGAAGAAACTAAAAAGCTTAATGACGCAGATGCCTTGGTTAAAGAATATAATGCAGAAGTGAAGAAATGGAGGCTTTCAGTACCCATGTCTAAATTTGAAGAAGTTGGTAAAATGTATAAAAAGGCCGGCGTGAAAATATATGGATTTAAGCCAAACGCTTTTGAAAAAGATAATTCAGATGATGAAGTGGCATATGGCATGAAAGCGGCTAAAGCATTAGGTGCCAGCCACGTTACACTTGAACACCCTTCGAATGATGCACAGACATTAAGGTTAGGAAAGTTGGCAGAAAAATATGGAGTAAAAGTGGGTTATCATGGACACGAGCAACAAACTCCTACTTTTTGGGATACAGCACTTGCGCAATCGCCAGCCAACGCTATGAATTTAGATTTGGGTCATTTTGTAGCCGCCGGAAATCCAAATCCATCAGATTTTGTAAAAAAGATGCATAATAATATTGTTAGTATGCACATTAAAGACCGTCAAAACGCTGTCAATGGGAAGGCTAATCTTCCGTGGGGAACCGGGGATACACCATTGGCCGAAGTACTAAAAATAATGCGCGATGGGAAATACAAATTCCCGGCAACTGTTGAGATGGAATACAAAATACCAGAGGGCTCTAGTTCGGTAAAAGAAGTACAGAAATGTTTAGAGTTTTGTAAGAAAGTACTGAGTTAAAATAATTTAGCTAACTAAAGACGGTGAGATTTTTTCTCACCGTTTTTGTTTATGAATGGGTTAGTTTGAGAATTCCCTCCTTTCACCCAAAAAACGCCATGAAAATTGGACTTTAAGATAAGTCGAACGCGACCCCGGCCGCTTCATATTCATTTAGAGTTCCTTTAAAAGGTATCTCGATACCTTTTAAATCGAGAATCATGTTTATTTTGCCAAATAATTTTTCGTCATCAATTCAATTGAATTTTTTCGGTTCAAGAATAACTCTTTTTTTTAAAGTTAATAGTTACTAGGTAATGAATAAATTTAAATTTTGATGAATCGACAATAAATAAAATCTATCTTTCTTATACCAGTGAAATAAAGATTTTTATGCCTTAAATCACATATTTAACCAATAATTAAATTTGATAACCAATGCCCTGCTTTTTGAGCCCAAATAGCCAAGATTATAAACACTTTCGGTATCTGTAGCGAAATAATTATCAGTATAAACAATAAACAGGTCACTAACGGGTTTGAAACGCCATTGAAGCCTAGAGTTGATGTTAACGTTATTCGCTTGATTATTGTATTGTACAAATGTAGTAAAAAACAAACTTTTTGAAAATGTGATTTCGGCACGAGGACTTATAAGCCATAGCGTTGTACTATTAAATCCAGTAGGTAAGACAATGTTGCTATAATTTAAGTCTAGGGATATTAAAGCATAAGGAATAAGTCTATAGTTTGAACTACCACCAAACGCTTTAATTTTTCCATTAAAGTAATCACCTATTCTAGCTTGAAAATTATAATAAAAAAGCTTATTGGTGTTTGATTGGTAAAATAGTCGTGAACTGAAATAGTTATAAGAAGTGCCAGCTTTCAAAACTTTTCCACCCGTATTGGTTGGGTCAAAATTAGAAAAAAGATAGGTATAATCGTTGCGATAAGGAGAGAAACGGATACTCGAATTATTTCTAAATTTTAAAGAAATTATTAATGGAGTGCCATCCCAGTCTGTGTTTAAACCATCTGATTGTCTCACAACATAATCCCAATCCACACCTAAACCCCAGCTATTTAAATGTTGACTAATTCTAGGGTTTTTCGGAAAAAAATTAATAAAGCCAGAGGAAGCATTTCTAACAAAGTCTTGTCTTGGTACATAACCTATTTCAGCTGTAAAGTTTTTCCCAACATATGAAGTGTTAGATTCTAATGTATATCTTGGTGATTGGTGATTTATTAATACACCGGCGGCTTCTTGTTGACCAACATTTTGGGGAGTAAATGCCTTATGTATAAAAATTTTGTTTGACCAATAACCATCTTTAGAACTATGGTTAAAGTCAACTCCAACGATTCTATGAAAATCAGAAACCGAAGGGATGTTTCCAATATAACTTTTTTCGTCCTGAAAAACGTTTTGTTTATTAGCAAATATGAAAGCTATATTTGAAGCAGTCATTACTTTGCGTTGCAACGCAAAAACACTATAATTTGCTTGCGGAACATTAATACCATGTTTGCTAGTTAATAAAATTTCTTTTGCCCTTGTTTGCATGGACAAGAAGCCAACTCTCCAATTATTGTCAATTTTTCCACTAAGTCTGAGCCCAGCTAGAATTGGTACTCCATCTGTTTTTGAATAAGAAGTGGTATCTATTCTTCCATCTCCATTGCTATCTTCAATATATGAATTTGAAGCCCTTGCAATACCAATCCTTCTTGAAAAGAATGGGTTAATTTGTGAGGAACCAAAAGATCCAAACAAGTCATTGTTTTCAATAAAAAACTGTCTTCTTTCTGGAAAAAGAAGCTCAAATCTACTCAAATTAGTCACTTGTCTGTCCACCTCCACTTGAGAGAAGTCGGGGTTAACTGTAAGGTCAAGATTTAAGGATGGAGTTAAAGAAACTTTAGCATCAAAACCCACATTTGCTGTATTCAAAGTAGGTTTTTCATTGATATAATCCGAGGTTGTGGTTCCAATTAAATAGGGAATAAGGGTAATATTTAAATCAGGCTTTGGCGGTGCATCGTCCCAAACTAAGGTACCTCCAAAAGCCAAATCATTTCCTCGTGCACTTCTAGGCATTTTTGTCCAAGAGGAACGCTCGTTTAGTAATAAATTATTTCTAAAAAAATTGATGTTCCATTCATTAATTCCATTTTCTTTTAATTTATATCTAAGAATTTTAAAAGGAATGGCA
>DAIQBE010000400.1:0-3948 GCA_036781325.1 Leadbetterella sp.
AACTTGCGGATTGTTTTTTTTAATTAAACTAAGACAAAAAGAAATAAAAATAGAGACTAAATCTATTTTAGTTTTATTGGCGGTTGGTTTTTTAATGGGATTTCATTGGCTTTGTTTTTTTGGATCAGCAAGATTGTCTACTGTCTCGGTTAGTTTAGTTGCCTATTCTACTACTTCTTTTTTCTCATGTTTGTTAGAACCTTTGATAAAGAAAACAAGAATAAATTGGGTTGAAGTGGCTTTTGGTTCTGTTGCAATTATAGGAATCGGGATAATTTTCAATTTTGAATTTAAATATTTTAGTGGAATTGCTTTAGGTTTGCTTGGTGCCTTTTTAGCTGCACTTTTTTCAATTTTTAATTCTAATTTAACACATAGACTCGATAGTTTGGTGATTTCTTTTTATGAGTTATTGGGTTCATTCCTCACAGTTCTTATATTACTTCCATTTTTTACTCATTACAAATTTATCAAGTGGTCTGACTTATTGATTTCGTCCCAAGATTGGCTTTGGTTAAGTATATTGGGAATAATTTGTACTGTGATTCCTTACGTTGAAATGTTGAAATTATTAAAACGTATCTCTGTATTTAGTGCAAATTTGAGTTTAAATATGGAGCCAATTTATGGCGTTGTTATGGCATTTATTTTTTTTGGCGGAAAAGAGAAAATGTCTAGTGGGTTCTATTTGGGAGGAATACTAGTTTTTTTATCGGTTTTTTTACAGCCTTTACTCCATTCGCATAAAAAAAGCCTTTCCTAAATTATAGAAAAGGCTTTTTCAAGGTTAAAATATAGTTATTTCTTTCCGTAACGTTTGTTGAACTTGTCAACACGGCCTGCGGTATCTAACAATACGTTTTTGCCAGTATAAAAAGGATGCGATTGTGAGCTTACCTCAACTTTACAAACTGGATATTCTTTTCCGTCTTCATACACTATAGACTCTTTAGTTTCTACACATGAGCGGCTTAAAAACTTATAGTCTGAAGTTAAATCCCAGAATACCACCTCTCTATAATTCGGATGAATGTCTTTTTTCATTTTTTTATATTATTAAAATCTTTTGTTCCTCGATTGGGGTGCAAATTTATGAAATAATATTTTAATCTCAAATTTTTTCTATATTTTTTCTAATGAATTGAGCAATATTTCGATTTGTTCCATTGAATTGGCAACAAAATTTGAAATTCTAATCTGCAAATCTTTGTTTGGACCATATCCCGCACCTATAATAAGATTTTGCTCTTTTAACTTTGCTATTATTTCCGACGATGGTTTTTTTGTGTCAATTACCATTACTGTTTTAGATCTCCAATCAGGATTTTTCACAGATATGCTAAATTCGGGGTGATTAGAAAAGAATTTATAAATTTTCTTTGCTTTTTCATCCGTGTCTTTTCTTATAGTATTTATTCCTATTAGGTTCATATCTTCTACAACTCTTCCAAGCAAATATATTCCCATAACATTTGGAGTTGCAGGATTTTGAAAAATTTTACCGTTTTTCCAAAGAGTAGGTAAGTCATGGTGAGCTCCGATACAAATTCCTTTAGATTTTAGTAAGTTTGCTTTTTCTAAGCACTTTTGGTTTGCTATCCAAACTCCTAATCCAGCAGGAAGACCGAATGATTTTTGAACGGAAAAAAAAGCACTATCAATCAATGAAAAATCTAGATCTGGAATGGGGGCTGAGGACACCATGTCCACTACCAGTAGTTTATTAGCATGACTCCTTTTTAATTTATGAATATCTGTTTCTCTAGTTTGTACTCCAGTAGATGTTTCGTTTTGAGTAACACAAATTAATTCTGCATATGCTGGAACCTCAATTTCATTGTATGAAAAACCTTCACCTAATGGTTTTTTTTGAGCCAATGAATGCTTTTTTAATCCTAATCCATATTGCCAAAATTTCTCTGAAAACGAACCATTTACCAAATGGAATGACTCGTGTTCCACTAAAGAAAGCAGTACTTTTTCCCAAATTTCTGATGCCGAACCGGTGAACATAATGGCGTTTTCTGAAGGAATATTCAAGAGTATTCTTAATTGCTCGTCGGTATGCTGATATATTTTTTTAAACTGGCCACTTCTGTGAGATATAGAGCCCAATTGTAAATCCATAAAATCTTGCATATAGATTTCAAATTTGGGATACAATTCCGCAGGTCCTGCTGTAAAGAAAATTTGTGGTCTGGCCATTTTTTATTTTAAATTTTGTGCAAAGGTACTCATAATTGAATTTGCAGGAAAACAGCTGCAATAAAAACCTAATTGATTTTTAGAGATTCTTTGTAATTTTGCTAAAAAAAAGAAATTAATGTTAGTCAATATTTTTAAATCCAAAATTCATAGAGTAAAAGTTACCCAAGCCGAATTGAATTATGTAGGAAGTATCACGATAGATGAAGCACTTTTGGAAGCCGCAGGAATAATGGAGAATGAAAAAGTGCAAATTGTTAATAATAACAATGGAGAAAGAATTGAAACATATGCTATTAAAGGGAAGAGAAATACTGGAATAATTTGCCTTAATGGAGCCGCTGCTCGAAAAGCACAACCTGGTGACATTATAATAATAATTTCTTATGCTTGGATGAACAAAGAGGAAGCGTCAACTCATAAGCCAATTGTAGTATTTCCAGATGAAAATAATCGTTTAGCATTTTAATTAAAAAAGATTTGAAAAGAATATTAAAGTATATTTTACCCATTGGTTTGGGTAGTGGATTATTGTACTGGGTTTTTAAGGATATTGATTTAATAAGCACAATTCAAAACTTTAAAGATGCTAATTATTTCTATGTGGCTCTAGCCCTTTTTGTGGCGTTTGCAGCTCACGCAAGTAGAGCATATCGCTGGAATCTCATGCTAGAACCAATGGGTTTTAAGGCTTCATTAAAAAACACAACAATTGCCGTTCTTCTTGGCTATATTACTAATTTGATTTTACCTAGAGCTGGTGAGCTTGCAAGGTCTGCCAGTTTATTAAAATCTGAAAGCATTCCCTTTGAAAAGTCGTTTGGAGCCGTTATAGCGGAGCGAGTTATTGATGTTCTAATTTTGGGGCTTTTGGTTTTATTAAATCTAGCTTTAGAATTCCAAAGAGTTAGAGGGTTAATTGATGAACTAATTGGGGATAAATTTAAAAATCCATCATTTCTTTTTATTATTTTAATTTTTGGTTTTGTTTTATTGGCTCTTCTTTTTTATTCTTTTAGAAAATATAAAACTAAACTTTTGAACTATACGATGATCAATAAGATTTGGCGAATATTTGAAGGGTTGCTTTCAGGTTTCGGTAGTGTGCTAAAATTAAAAAATCCATGGCTATTTGTTTTTCATACATTACTTATCTGGAGTTTATATTTCCTTTCCACTTTTTTATTATGTAAATCAGTACCAATTGGTGATAATTTATCTTTTTTATCTGTTTTAACCATTTTGGTAATGGGCTCAATTGGAATGGCAGCACCAACTTTGGGAGGAATCGGAAGTTATCATTTTTTGGTAGGTAAAATAGTGGTTTTGTATGGACTAAACGCAGAAGAAGGTATAAATCTAGCCACGTTTTTACATACCATGCACGGAATCGTTTTTGTAGTAATTTTAGGTTTCTTGGCCTTTATTTGGTCTTTAAATAATTCAACTTCTTCGATAAATAGTAAATGAAAATTGATTTAATCATAAATTTCTTCTAATTTTTAAGTTACAAGGTAGTTTTGGTCTTCATTAATTAAAATTTCATCTATTTTTTATTATTAATTGATTAATTAGTAATAATTTAGTAGAATATTTTTTAATCAATACAAAATGGCTCAATTTACAATAAGTATTAACGGAATTAAGCAAAAAGTGGAGGTGGCAGAAGACACTCCTTTGCTATGGGTTTTAAGAGATGATCTTAACTTATGTGGTACTAAATACGGTTGTGGAATAGCACAG
>DAIQBE010000401.1:0-3945 GCA_036781325.1 Leadbetterella sp.
ACTGGTTTTTTTGAAACAAATCTAAAATTGAAAGGGAAAAATTTATATTTTGTATTAACAGGAGATGTTAAAGTTAATTCTAAAACAGATATTACCATGTTATTGCCTGACGATTCCCAATTGGGCAATGAGCTTGAAACAGTGGTAACATTTGTGAATTTTAAAAATCCAGAAAAAAAGGAAACAGTTAAAAAGCCCAAAAAACAAAGCATAAATTTTGCAAATTCACTAAACATTAGTGTAGAGGTTACAGATAAAGCAAAATTAAATATTTTAATGGATCAGGTAACCGGTGATTTGCTAACAGTAAAAGGGGAAGGGAAATTGAATACAGGTTTTGATAATAAAGGCGATTTGTATATTTTAGGCAGATTTGATATCAAAGAAGGAAGCTACAACCTTACCTATCAGATAATTAATAAGGAATTTATTATAAGTGAAAAGAGTAAAAGCTATATTTCCTGGACTGGCAACCCGCTTGAAGCTAGTTTGTTTATTACCGCAGAGCATAATTTAGGCAAGAAATCGCTTGCAAATTATCCTTTTCAATCGGAAGAATTAAAAAATTTAAAATTAAATATTCCTTTAAGAGTAGATTTAGTTTTGTCAGGAGTTTTATCTCAACCCAATATAAATTTTGAGTTAGTATTGAAAGAATCGGATATTGGAGCAAGTAAAGAGGAATTTCAGAAAGCGGGTTTTAAAACAATTGACGATAAAGGGATAAAAAGTGAATCAATCGTAAATGTTACTAAATCTGAGTTAATTAAAGATCAGTCTATTATGGTTTTAATGACGGGGGCATTTAATTTTGAAGATTTCGGAAATAAGATAGAAAGTTCAAGAAATTATGAGGACATAGCCAGGCAAAAGGCAAGTGATCTTATTAGTTCGCAGCTAAATAAATATGCTGCTGGTATAATTAAAGGAATCGATTTGGATTTAGGATTGCAATCCGGCTATAATCTTGCAAATGATAGCCGAAATACAAATTTAAGCTTAGGCGTTAATAAGAAATTTGCAAATGATAGATTGATTATTTCTGTTGGCAAAAACTTTGAATTAGAAAATAAAGATTTACGTTCCTCCGAGATTTTTGATAATATTCAAGCCAATTTTTTGATTACCAAAGATGGCCGTTATAGATTAAATGTTTTTAGGAAGAATTTAAATCAAATGGTTATAGAGGGTTCTGTTATCGAAACGGGGCTTGGTTTTGTAGTGGCTATAGATTATGATACTTGGAAAGAATTAATGAAAAAGAAATGAAGATAATCCTTAAGTTAACTTCTTTTATTTCTTTAATTTTCAGCATATTCTCTTGCCGAATAGCTAACAAGCTGCCTGAAAACGAAAAGATTTATGGAGGAGCAACCATTAATATTTTAAAAAATGATAGCCTTGAAATCACAAAACTTTCTGAACTCAAGAGTCAACTTTTGGAGATTACTAGACCTTTAGAAAATACCAACATAAGATTACCATTCTTTGGAAAATTTCCATATAAAGTGGGTATTTATTATGCTATTGACAACGTAAAAAAAGGGAAAGGAATTTTATCAAAAACTCTGAAAAACTTTGCTGAGAAACCAGTTTTTGTAAATCGAAAAATGGTAGAAAAAAATTCTGAAAATTTAAAGGAATATTTAAAAGCAAAAGGATTTTTTAGTGCTGTGGTTAAAGGCGAATTAAAGGAGAAAGGTATATTTGCGAGTGCAAAATATAGTATATCCCTTAATAGAAGGTCATTGTTAGATAGTATAGAAGTCAATAATGGGCTTACTGATTTTGAAACTGCATTCGCCAATTCTGCAAAAAATGGGAGTTTAGAAAAAGGAGATTATTTTGATTTGCAGTCTTTAAAAAACGAACGAATACGAATAGACGCCGAACTTAGAAAAAATGGATATTTTTATTTTAGTCCCGATTTAGTAAGAATTTTGGCCGATTCCTCACAAAAGCCATTTTTTATAAATTTGAAAATTCTTCCAAAAAGCGATATACTTTCAAAAGTAAAAAAACAATATTTAATCAATGACATTTACGTAAATATAAATTCAAGTAGAATTCAAGAAAAAGACACAAATTCCTCCGATTTTTTTAGAGGTCTAATTTTAGATGATCCCCAAAAAAAATATAAAGAAGCCCTTTTTTCAGACGCTATTGCATTTAGACCAGGTGCGCTTTACGATAGCCGTCTTCAAGATATTACTAATAATAGGATGCTAAGCCTAGGCAATTTTAAATTCATAAAAAGTGATTTTGAAGTGGTTAATGGACTTGATTCAAGTCTAATTGATATTACTTATATTCTTCAAACCCAAAAAACTAAATCATTTAAAGCAGAAGCTAATGCAATTACCAGGTCGAGTGGCTTGGCAGGCTCACAAGTAAGTATTAGTTGGCAAAATATCAATACTTTTAAAGGTGCTGAGTTGCTTAGAATTGCTACTCTTGGAGGTTTAGAATTGCAAGTTGGAGGGGACAAAAGTGGGGCATATCGAGGAAATTATAGAGTTGGGCTGGAAGGCCAATTAGTTTTTCCCAGATTTTTAGCTCCATTTATTAAGATTGATCCGGAAATAAGTAAAGTTTTGCCTAAAACTCAGATTAATTTAGGGTATGAAAGTTTTATCAAAACTGGATTATATAATTTAAATTCTGCCAGAGCTTCATTAGGATATGCGTGGACACGCGGAAAAGGAATTGAACACTCTTTAAAACCCTTGAATTTGAATTTTGTAAAAGCTTCCAATATTAGTACAGTTTTTATTGATGAAATTTTTGCAGATCCTCGATTATTGGTAATATTAGAAAATCAGTTTGTAGCAGGCGGAAGTTATGAAATTACAATAAAACCCAAACAATATCATAAAGGAAGCTTTTCCTACAGAGGAAATTTAGATTTTGCAGGCAACTTATTTGGTATTTATGATAAAATAAGAAACAAACCCGAAAAAACTGGAAGGATATTTGGAGAATACTATTCACAATTTTTGAGAATCGAACAAGATTTAAGGTATAGGAATGACTTAAATAAGAATATTCAATGGGCAAATAGAGCCATTGTGGGAATTGGTGCACCTTATGGAAATTCTTTGCAACTGCCTTTTGTAAATCAGTTTTATGTGGGGGGCAACAATTCTCTTAGGGCCTTTAGAGCAAGGGGTGTGGGGCCTGGCACTTATGAACGAACAGGAAATCTTGCAGAACAATTTTTAGGTAATAATACGGGGGATATTAAGGTAGAATTTAATACTGAAATGCGCTTTAAAATCAATGACTTTTTTAGTACAGCTTTGTTTTTTGATGCGGGCAATGTTTGGATGTTTAAAGATGAATATATTTATGGACCAGGCTCCTTATTTTCTAAAAGCTTTTTGAAGGAATTGGCAATCGGAACAGGCTTAGGCCTTCGACTGAATTTCTCATTTATTATTTTCAGAATTGATCTAGGCACACCTCTTAAAAAGCCATGGCTTCCACAAAATGACAGATGGGTAATTAATCAGATAAATCCTTTTAGTAAAGACTGGCGAAAAGGCGGGAATTTAATTTGGAACATAGCCATTGGATTGCCATTTTAGAATATATATTTTGAAAACTTTGATTGATATTCTATCATTTTGATTAAGTTAACTAGAAATAATTATTACAAAATTCTAGGAATTACAATTCACTAAATTCAGTTAAAAACTTTGCAAACTGGTTTTGAGATAAAATTTCCTTTAACTCACTTTTGTACTTTACCCTCGTTGAATCTATTTTTGAAACTTCGTTAGTTTCTTTAAGTTTCTTTATGATTTTAAGATTTACTACATTAATCATCATTACTTTATCTATTTGAGTTGCATCTAATTCCAAAGACGATTTCATTTGGTCTGTTAGAACTCTAGCTTCGGCTTCTGGACTAGTAGTATTAATGGTTTTATTTTCTGAACTTGG
>DAIQBE010000402.1:0-3942 GCA_036781325.1 Leadbetterella sp.
AATTTGTATATATCATTAATGTCTAGCTCATTAAAGTGTTTGGTGTTGAAAAAAATTATTTGATCTCCTTCTTTTACGCCGGCTATATCTGCCTGGGAATCTGGTGTGACAAAAGAAACGAAATACTCGTTAAAATTGACTCCTTTGGCTCGAACTTCCATTCCACTCATGTCGTGTTCGAAAGTTTCTTTATATTTAGCTTTTAAGGGTTTTAAGGCCATATAGCCTTCTTTATAATTAAAGGTTACAATAAAACGCCTTAAAAATTCCCCTCCAACACTACCTTGTCTTTGAGTGGCTGCATCTCCAAATTTTAAACTAAATGATAAACTATCTGGAAAAGAAGCTAACATATTTTTAAACTCGAATTTACCCATTCGAAATTCATTTATTCTGCCAATATGGCCATTTATATTTCCATTTAAACCTCTTCCTAAATTGGCTCGAATCACGGTTTCGGGTAAGGTTATGGAGGAATTGTCTTGTGTATTTAATAATAAAGCATGTCCTGCCCCAGTATCAATAACTAGTCGTATTGACTTATAAATGTGGTCTTCCTGAGCTAATTCAATTGCATCAATGTACGGTTTTGATTGCGTTACAACAATCGGAAATTTTTCGCCGTACGATTTTTTAAATTTAAAACTTTCCGGTTCCATAATAAAGATTTCTCTCCTACCAAAATCTATATTTACGACGAATCTAACAAAAAGTTCATGTCCAAAAATACCATGAATGGGCATTCCCATAAATTCGGAAAGTTTGAGAATATCTTCGTCTAAAACTACTAAATTTTGTTTTTCAGCTATTACTGAACCCATCTGGATTTTATGTCCAACAGATACATTTGCTGTAATAAATTCCTTTTCTCCTGCCCCATTAATTTTTACTTGACGAGCATATTTTAAGTTTAACTTATCTCCAATAGCAGGATCAATTATTATGATGGAACTTACACCTGTGTCTAAAATAAAATTTAATGTATCAGAGTTGTTAATTCTTAACTTAACAACAATTAAATTAGAATTAATAATAAAAGGAATTTTTGTAATCTTTTGATTTTTCCCTTTTAAATTAAATCCAAATCTTTCGGGTGCTTTTGGTTTTTGAGCAAATAAATAGCCGTCTTTTTTAAGAAAAAAGAAACAAACAATTGAAAAAATGAAAATTTTGATTTTCATTTATATTTTTTATTCAAAATGTACCAATTAATATTGGAAAAACATAGTTTTATTTAAAATAGTTTTCAAAATGTCATTACTTTAATGTATTGTTTTAGTTTTAAGCCAATTAAATAACGAATTTTGTAAAAAAAACACTATTTAATGAAGAAATTGGATTTGAGAAGGCAAAATTTAGATCAAATCAAAGTTTGGTTAAAAGAAAACCAAGAACCTAGTTTTAGAGCAAAACAGATTTGGGAGTGGCTTTGGCAAAAGTCTGTAACAGATATTGATGCTATGAGTAATCTTTCTTTAAAGCTAAGGCATTCATTAAAAGAATCCTTTGAAATACTACCTGTAAAAATTGACAAAGTTCAAGTTTCATCAGATAGAACTATTAAATCTGGTTTTAGACTTCATGATGGGCATTTGGTGGAAGGAGTGCTTATACCCACAGATTCAAGAATGACGGCGTGTATATCTTCTCAAGTTGGATGCTCTCTAACCTGTAAGTTTTGTGCAACAGGCTATATGAATAGGGAAAGAAATTTAGATGCATCTGAGATTTATGACCAGGTAGTTTTAATTAAACAACAAGCAGAGGAAAACTATCAAGCCCCACTTACAAATATTGTGTATATGGGCATGGGCGAGCCCTTATTAAATTATGCTGCTATGCTAGAATCAGTACATAGAATTACAGCGGAAGATGGTTTAAATTGGTCACCAAAAAGGATAACAGTTTCAACAGCTGGGATAGCTAAAATGATAAGAAAACTTGGTGATGATAATGTAAAATTTAATTTGGCTTTGTCACTTCATGCTGCCAATGACGTAAAAAGAAACCAAATAATGCCTATAAATGAATCTAATACTTTGGAGAATTTGGCAGAGGCTTTGAATTATTTTTACGAAAAAACAGAAAATAAAATCACCCTTGAATATATTGTTTTTCATGGGTTTAACGATACGCTAGAAGATGCCCACGACTTACTGAAATTTTGCAGAAAAGTACCCTCTAAAGTGAATATTATTGAATATAACCCGATTTCTGAAGCCAATTATGTGAATGCTGACCCTTTAGCTATAGAAAAATTTGCAGCATATTTAGAGAAAAATAGAGTAATTGTAAATGTAAGACGAAGTAGAGGAAAAGATATAGACGCGGCTTGCGGTCAATTAGCTATTAAAGAAACTTAACAATTTGATAATACTTGAAAACTTTTTAATTGATGTTATATCAATTTTTTTTATGAATTTTGTATCACCAATATGACCAATCAATACTAAATAAATATACTACTTATGTTTGGATTAGAAACTGATGTTTTCCTCTTACTTGCAATAGCTATTTTAGCAGCATGTTTTTTTGAGTTTATTAACGGTTTTCATGATACCGCCAATGCTGTAGCAACAGTAATTTATACCAATTCTTTAAAGCCCACTCAAGCTGTAATTTGGTCTGGAGCTTTTAATTTTCTTGGGGTTATTACGGGAGGAGTAGGAGTGGGAATGAGTATTGTAAACCTTTTGCCTGTGGAGCTTTTAATTGACCAAAATGTATATCATTCCATTGCAATGGTAATGGCAATGTTATGTAGTGCAATTATTTGGAATTTTGGAACATGGTATTTTGGTTTACCATCTTCTAGTTCTCATACTTTAATAGGTGCTATAATGGGAGTGGGCCTTGGCTATGCTTTATTGCCTGAAAACTCCACTGGAGCAACAGCTATTAATTGGGATAAAGTTAAAGAAATATTTACAGGCCTTTTAATAGCACCCTTAGTAGGATTTACTTTAGCAGTTGTTTTAATGTTTATTTTAAGAAGAACTACTAGCAAAGAAGTAAGGGATCAAATATTTTCTGAGCCAAAGAAAAACCAAGCACCTCCAAAGTGGATAAGAGGCGTATTAATTTCAACATGCACATTAGTTAGTTTTTTTCATGGTAGGAATGATGGACAAAAAGGTATTGGATTAATGATGTTAATTTTAATTGGAGTTTTACCTTCGTTTTTCGCAATAACTTCTGCTAAGAAATTAACAGAAATAAAGCCCCAACTTCAAAAAATAGAACAAATTGTGAATAAAATTGATACGGTTGGTTTGGGAGTTTCAGAGTTAAAACACATCGATGAAATACAATCGAATATTAGGTTTTTAGAGCCTTTTGTGAATGGAAAAGGTATAGATACCAGTTCTAAATTACCCATGAGAAGTGCAATTTTGCAGATTTCAAGTAACACAAAAAAATTGTTAAATGATGAAAGTGTTTCTTTAAATAAAGAAGACAGAGCCTTACTTACTATTTTAGCTACAAAAGAAGAAAAAGGGATTCGTAAAGCAACAGATTTTGCACCATTTTGGGTTATTTTAATGATTTCTCTTTCACTTGGTTTGGGTACTATGATAGGTTGGAAAAGAATTGTGGTAACCGTAGGAGAAAAAATAGGAAAGTCACATTTAACATATGCCCAAGGAGCTTCCGCCGAGATAGTAGCAGCTATTACAATTGGTTTGGCATCCGGTTTTAAACTTCCAGTAAGTACTACTCATACGCTTTCATCAGGAATAGCTGGGTCTATGGTTGCCTCAAAAGGAATAAAAAACCTTCAGGCTGGAACAATTAAAAATATTGCAATTGCTTGGATTTTAACATTGCCAGTTTCTATGACTCTTTCTGCGGTATTATTTTTAATATTTAGAATGTTTGCTGGATAATTTTAAATTTTAAGTGAATAGAAACGATTTTCATTTTGGAAATCGTTTTTTTTTG
>DAIQBE010000403.1:0-3932 GCA_036781325.1 Leadbetterella sp.
ATATCCTAATGTCGGAATGTAAGGGCTTTTCCGAACTATTTATATATTATTTTTCGTTCATTTGTTATATTTGTGTGTAAATTAGAATAATTATGACAACCGTAATAAATTTAAGAGATATAGATTTTAGTTTTTTTGAAAAACTAAAAAGAAAATTCGGCGATAAGGAAGTGAGTATTACTATTAATGAAGGTAATGAGACAATAACTTCTCAAAAAGGTATTTTTGATGAACTTGAAGAGCTACAAAAAAAATATCCTCCATTTATTGTATCAAAAGATATTAATCTATCAGACTTAGCAAATGAGGTTAATCTATGATTTATTTAGATACTGACTTTATTATCAATTATTTAATAGTTCAAAACAAAGATTTTAACAGAATCGCTAAAAAGAAATTTGAAGCCATATCGGATCAAAGAAAAATATTCATCTCCCTTCTAACACTCCAAGAGATTTCATTTGTTTTGGCCAAACTTAGAATGGATTCCTATAGAATAATTGATTATATATCGAGTATTGAAAAATATGTATCTATAAATTATACTTTTAGTGAATTCAAAAGAGCTCAAGAATTAGCATCTATAATAGGCTTCCAAAATATCAACGATTGCCTTCATACCGCCATAGCCGAATCGCATTGTAAAGAACTTTATACCTTTAATAAAAACGATTTTAGCAAAATAAAAAACTATACTGATTTAAAAATTAATATGTTAGCAACTTAACCTCGCCCCCCGCTGCCGCACGATTGCATCTTGTGGTGTGGAGAAAAGCTAAAAACCTGAATAGAATTCAGTATTTATTCCTAGAATAAATTTTAATTTGGATTTAGAAAAAGGATTAAGAATATTAAATTTCCTCAAATCATAGTCATCAAAATGAACTTCGACCTTTGCTATTATTTAGTGCGTTTAAAGATTTCAGTGTGGTCTGGAGAACACTCGAAGTAGACTCTGAATGGATGCATAAAATGGAGCTGATAAGTGCATTAGAGTAGCCATACGATGCAAACGTGCGACAGTGGGGACAAACTAAAAACAAATTTTTCTTGCTTAAATTCACACCCTCAATGTCTAAAATAGAAATCCCCATCAAATTCGGAGTACCATGCGGGTTTTTGTTGGTCTTTGGTTTTTAGCTTAACGGCTTTTGAGGTTTCTTTTACTACTTCCTCTAGCTTTAGGTTGGGTTTGTCAATAAACTTCAGCAATTCTCCTGTGAATATTCCATTTCTGCTGCCTTCGCCCTCTAAGGCAGTTTGGTTGGCAGAAGCAGCGTAAAATATAAATGAGCCTTGCGGATTTTGTGTGGGGGCCGAAAGGCCTCGTGAGCCTGAGCCACGGGTGGTGTTTCTGGCATCCAATGGATTGTCGCGGCAGGCATCCAAAATGATAATATTGACTTTTGAATTTGCTTTTTTCATTTGACCAAAAAGCTCGTCCACTTCCACACAATATTTGTTGAAATCCTGATCGGTTTTTATGGCCTCCGCATCTACCGGTACTAGAAAATTGGTGCCGCTACCGTTTTGCAAACCGTGGCCAGCATAAAAAAACATCCCTACATCGTAATTGGCCAATTCTCTGCCGAATTTTATAAAGGCCATACTCATCTCTTCTGCTTTCAGATTTTTGTATTTGATCACCTTAAAACCGAGGCCTTCTAGTTTTTTGCCCATATCGTCTACGTCGTTCAGGGTGTTGTTGAGCGGCTTGGTTTTGTAGTCGGCGTTGCCTATCAAAAGAGCTATTCTCCGCTCTTCAGCCTCCGGATTTTGCGATTTTATTTTATTTATTTTACGGATGGACTCCACGCTTCCTCCAGAGTTTTTGGCAACAAATCTCAGCATGGTGGACTTGGAATCAGGTGGTATAGTTATCTGTTTTTCAAATCTAAACGGGCAATCAGGTTGTTTGGAGGGCACTATGACGAAATCTCTAGAAGTCAGCTCAACACCATCGGCATAAAGGCTCATGGTTGGTTTTTCTGAGCTGTTTACGCAGACTTTTACGGTCACCATATTTTCTGATGTTTCTATGCTTTCTTGAGTAGGATATACCCAGCTGATGGTCGGTTTAGAATATCTAGGTGTTTTTTTTACCACAACTTGTTCCTCTTCGGTTTTGCCGCAATCGCCACTTAAGGTTTCGAGTTTGTTTTTGCTGAAATTATCGTTTGAGTTTAATTCAATGGCATATTCAAAGTTCTCTTTGGCTTTTTTACAATCTTCCAATTTGATATTTATCATACCTAAGTTTCTAAATGCCAAATAGATGTCTTTCATGTTGAGGTCGATTGATTTTTGGGTATCTTCTATTGCCGAATCGATATCACCCAACATGATTTTTGAAAAACCGCGGTAATGATATCCGTAAGGATCATTGGGTTTTTGTTTAATATAAAAATCGAAGTCTTCGATGCTTTGTTCCCATTTTCCATCGCTCAAATAGGCATTACCTCGCCAGTAATACAGACTATAATCTGTTGGTTTATACGGCATACTGAGTGAATAATTCTCGGCCGCTTTATCAAAATCAGACAGGGCATAGTAGGCGTTACCTATTTGAGAATAGCAGTCTCCGGGGCTATATTTATACATCATGGCAAAGTTAAAGTCCTTTATGGCTTCGTTATATTGCCCACGCTTATGCTGGGCTAAAGCTCTGTCATAAAGGGTCAATCCATACGCCTTAAGAACATTGGCGGGCATTTCTCGGATTTTAGTATAGCCAAGATTGTTGAGGTCTTTTACGGCAAGGTTATAGTCTTCATAAGCCTCGTCGTATTGTTTTTGATAATATTTGGACAGTCCTCTGTACGTAAGAGTATTGTATGCTGGTTCAATGTCTTCCTCTAGCGCATCATCGAATGCAATTTGTGCTTTTTTGTAGTCGGCTTTTTTGTAATATTCTACGCCTTTTTGGTAGGAATTTTGTCCAAAACTCAGCAAAGGTTGTAAAATTATGAAAAATAAATAAAGTTTCGTTTTCATTGAATTCGTAGTTTTTAATTCACATGTTTAATCTCTAAAGTAATAGGAATCACGGTTTTGCCATTGAGTTTTGCTTCAAAATTTATTTTGTCTTTGGCCAGATTTACGTTTCTATTTTCTACCATTTTGTTTTGGAGCGCTCCTTTTAGTTTGGTATCGAAAGTTCCCGGCTGCCTTTGCATTTGTTTGGCTATAGCCTTTATGTCCAATTCTTCTTTCGAAAACAAAATACAAAGATAATCTGTCCCGACATTATTATCCATTTGCACCCAATAATCTTCGTTGGGTATCATAATTTCGTTTTTTGAATAGTCTAAGTACGCACTGTAGCCATCAAACGGAAAGATATTACTCACTTTCTGGGTGTTGGTGCCATAGCTGATCAAATACACATAAGCAGGCTGATTATTGCTAAAACTCAAACGGAACTTCGTGCCAGTGCTGTACGATTTGGTGGCTGTGTAGTTTACTGTTTCGGTAGTGGTGTTATTTAATCTGAGAGGCATACTAATGCCGTTATCTAGCATAACCTCAAAACTTCCGGCTAAATCAGCTTTGGAATTGTTTGAGGTAGAGGTTTCATAATCAGCCATTTCGTAGGCTTCATAGGTTACATCCGCAAAGTCTTTATATTTAAGCCACATAAAACCCTCGTTTCCCCAAAATGTACCCCAGCTATTGATGATTTCAAATGCTCCGCCGTATTTTGAATCGTCGTAGCCGATCACCGTTATGGCATGTCGGCTAACCATTTTGCCTTTTTTGCCTTCCCACAGTCCTTTAGTAGCCGAAGCACTTGGTCTTTCAAATGAACCATAAACTTCCATTGCTATCACTACCGGCCGTTTTTCCGAAAGACTTTTTTTGATGTTTTCCATCATTTGGCTGCGGTCAGAATTATAATCTCCCGAAAGGCGTTTATAGTTTTTGATTCTGAA
>DAIQBE010000404.1:0-3931 GCA_036781325.1 Leadbetterella sp.
TTACCATAATTGTTGCCAGCATCGTTGTATTTGTTAATGTCAAAATACACTGACCCGTTTGCTACATAAGCAAATTCTTTGTTTATTAAATCTTTAACCGCTTCTATTTGCTCTACCATGTGTCCTGTAGCAGAAGGCTCAATACTTGGAGGAAGAAAATTGAATAGATTTAATACATGGTGAAAATCATTGGTATAGCGTTGAACAATTTCCATAGGTTCCAGTTGTTCCAGTTTAGCCATTTTGCCTATCTTGTCTTCGCCTTCGTCTCCATCTCCCACTAAATGACCCACATCCGTGATATTTCTAACATATCTAACTTTATAACCAATCTGCAATAAATATCTGTAAAGTATATCAAATGTTAGAAAGGTTCTTACATTTCCTAAATGAACAAAGTTATAAACGGTAGGTCCACATACATACATTCCCACATGATTTGGGATAATTGATTCAAAAACTTCTTTCTGCCTTGAAAGCGTATTGTATATCTTTAAATTTTGCATTAAATATTGTTTACAGAATAATTTACAAAAATAAGAACTAATTATTTTATAATGACTAATAAATTGGGATGGGAAAGTTAGTTTTTAATCTTTTTTATACGAATAATTCAAATATTGAGCCTATTTTTGAAAACAATTGATTTTAGTTTCAACTTATACCTACAATATATCGTAGATATAGTTTTTTTAATCGTTTTTTAATGAAAGCTATTTTATTCTTTATTTTATCCATTTTTTCACATTACTTTTCCATTGCTCAAGATTCCTCAAAAAATTGGTTACGAAATAAAAGTATTATCGCCTTGCCTGTGGTATTTAGATTACCTGAAACAAGGTGGGGTGGAGGCGTAGGTGGAGTTGCGAGTTTTGGATTTGCAAAAGACAGAAAAGATGCAAATCCTTCCCAAATTTCTTTTGGAACTACTTTTACTCAAAATAAACAAATATTAATATTCTTTCCTTTTAAAGTTTTCACAAAAAACAATGGGTATTACTTTTCTTCTGAAAATGGTTGGTATAGATTTAATTATCTTTACTCAGGCATTGGAGAAAACAAAGTCTTAGACGAAAAATATGATGTAGATTATTTTAGATTTCGTTTTTTAGCTTCTAAGTTGGTCCTTCCTTCTACCTATTTAGGATTAAGAGTAAATTTTGAAAATTATAATGTTACAGGTACTGTTCCAGGAGGAGAGCTCTCCACTGGTAGAATTAATGGCAGTGATTATTCTCGAACATCTGGCATAGGGTTAAGCATATTAAAAGATACACGCGATATGGTATTTTATCCTAGAAAAGGGATTTTTGCAGAGTTTTATGCTGTGCCTTCTTCTAAAATTTTTGGCTCAAATAGAGAATTTACTAAAATTGCTATGGACATAACGCATTACAAAAGCCTAAGTAAAAAAACGGTTTGGGCAAATAACTATTTTGCGGCGGCTAACATTGGAGATGTGCCTTTTAACCAATTGGCATATTTAGGAGGACAATCCAAGATGAGAGGCGTATTTGAAGGCTATTTCAGGGATAAAAATTTGGTATTACTGCAAACAGAAATCAGACAAGAAGTTTGGAAAGTATTTGGTGTTGTTGCCTTTAGCTCATTGGGTTTTTTAGGAAATCAATCCGATTTAATTCGATTTAATAAACCTAAATATACCTACGGGGGAGGTTTACGAATAGCAACAAAAAACCATTTAAATCTTAGAATTGATTACGCTTTATCCCCATATAATAAGGGTAATTTTTATGCTACTATTGGAGAAGCGTTTTAATTTATTTTCTTTTATTTTGGATTCTAGCCCTAAAATAAGCAGAGTATATTTCTTTATTCTTTAATTTATTATAAATTGCAAATCAATTATTCTCCTATTGAAATGCAAAATTTTTTTGTTTATTATTCATCGGATTTCTATTTACTTGTTCTCCAACAAGAAAATTTGAAGACGGATCTAGAAAATGGGAAACTGAAATCCAACAATTAGAAAAAAAGGATAAAGAAACTGTCTATAACGATAACTCCATATTACTTGTTGGTAGCTCAAGCATAAAATTTTGGAATACAATTTCTGATGACCTATATCCTTATTCTCCTATTCAAAGAGGTTTTGGTGGCTCTAATTTTCAAGATGTATTAGTTTATACCAAGAGGCTAGTGTATCCACATAAATTTAAAGCTCTACTAGTATTTGTAGGAAATGATATAATTGGTGGAAAAAATGATAAAACTCCTCGAGAAGTTTTAGGTTTATTTAAGGGATTTGAGAAAATTGTTAGAAAAAAATACAAAAAACAAACTATTTATTTTATAGCCATCACACCTAATGAAAGTAGATGGACTGTATGGGGGAAGCAGCGGGAAGCCAACACACTCATAAAAGCTTATTGCCAATCAAAGAAAAATCTTCAGTTTATTGATACGGAGCAAATTTTTTTAAATGAAAAAGGGTTTCCGATAAAGGAGTATTTTAGAGAGGACAAACTTCATCTTACCCGGAAAGGGTATGAAGTTTGGTCAGCTACAATTAAAAAGAAATTAGACGAAACACTTAAATAATGTATGAAAATCTTATTATTATTCTTGGCAAGTTTGTCAGTTTTGGGGCAAAAAAAAACAGAAGAGTATAAATTTCTAGTGGGCAATTATTCGAAAAAAGGTGCCGAAGGAATTTATTTCTGTACCTATAATCCAAACTCCAATACTGCTAAAATTGTAAGCCACTCTCCCGCTATTCAAGATCCTTCTTTTTTAGCGATAAGTAACAATCAGAAAAATGTGTATTCAGTTAGTGAGACTGATGGTGGAAGTGCAGTGGCTTTAGATTTTGATATAATGAAAGGCGATTTTAAAATTAAAAATTTAGTTAAATCTGGTGGAGCGCATCCATGCCATATAGTTTTAGACAAAACAGGTAAATGGGCTTTTACAGCGAATTATTCTGGAGGGAGTGTGGGTGTTCTTCCAATAAAAAACGATGGATCTTTAGGCGAACCTGTACAATCCATACAGCATTATGGCAGTGGTCCTAATAAAAGCAGACAGGAAAAACCACATGTACATTCCGTAAATATTTCTCCTGATAATAAACAACTTTTTGTTGTTGATTTAGGTATAGACGAAGTAAAAGCTTATGACTTTAATGCAAGCACCGGAAAATTAAAAGAGGCTTATTCCATTAAAACCAGCTCTGGTTCTGGGCCTCGACATTTTACTTTTCATCCAACTCTTCCGTATGCTTACGTAATTCAAGAACTTACTGGAAAAGTCACTACGTTTTCTTATCTATTGGGAAAGCTTGAAATTTTAGAGGAAGTGAGTACTTTACCTTCCAATTTTACTGGAAAAAATGCATGCGCGGATATACATATCTCTCCAGATGGTAAGTATTTATATGGTTCAAATAGATTTTTTGATACGATAGTTTTGTTTAAAATAAATCAAAAAAACGGGCTATTAACCCAAGTTAATCAAACAGATGTAGCGGGAAAAACCCCTAGAAATTTCGGAATTACACCAGATGGAAAATACCTATTTGTCGCCAATCAAGATTCTGACAATGTGGTGATATTCAAAAGAGATCTCCAAACCGGATTACTTACCAATATGGGAAGAGATATAAATATTTCCATGCCAGTATGTTTGAAATTTTTGAAGTAAATAATTTTTTTAATTAGACATAAACAAAAAATAGATAGCTATTAATGCAAAACATTTGTGCAATTTTTGATATAGGTAAAACCAATAAAAAACTATTAGCTTTTAATGAAAACTATGAAGTAGTTTATGAAAAGCAAACCAGTATTTTAGAAATTTTAGACGATGAAGGAGATTCTTGCGACGATTTAATGGCATTAAATCTATGGATTAAAAAAGAATTTGAAGTTTTAAACAGCATTTCTTCTTTTGTTATAAAAGCCCTCAATTT
>DAIQBE010000405.1:0-3924 GCA_036781325.1 Leadbetterella sp.
TTAATTTTCCCTTGTAAAAATGGTTCACGATAAATAGCAAACTAATTTAAATTAATTGCTATTCAAATTTAATATGTTATTACTCAACAACATCTTGAAGAGATGCAATTTGTTCAAACTCTGCCCCTAGTTTTTGACTCAATTTTTCAAAAATTTCGTAAAATTGTTCATATCTAATATTATTATGAATATTTGGTTCATAAATTTCAGAATAGCTAACACTTGTTGCCGCTTCATCTAAGTTTTTGTAAATGCCTAAATCGGTAAGTGCCAAAAGAGCAGCTCCAGAATTAGAACTATTCACATTATGATTTGAATACACTTTAATGTTAAACATATCTGCTAAAATTTGAGCACAAAAAGGAATAGTTGCGAAAAAACCATTGACACATAAGGTTTCAAAATTTCTGTGTTTTTGTAAATTTCTGCCTATACTATAAATTTCAAATAATATTCCTTCCACTGTAGCTCTGACGAAATGTTTTTGTCGATGGTTGATATTAATTCCAAAATATACTCCCCTTGCATTTGAATTCCAGATTGGGGCCCTTTCTCCCAATAAATAGGGTAAAAATAGTAATCCATTGGCCCCTGGCTTCACATAGGAAGCATCTTTTAACAAGTCGCTAATGGCATGTTCAAAATCCAAGCCGTTTTTAAAATCACCGAACTGTCTCCCAAACCAATCAAAAGCTACTGCACCATTATTACTCGGTCCACCTGAAACATAATGATCTTTATCTAATATATAATTGAAAATACTCTTATTTTCATCTTTAATGATTTCTTTGCTTGCAACTCTAACTGCACTGCTAGAGGTAATTGAAATAATAGCCTGCCCTTTTCTTACCACCCCAGAACCAATTGTTGAAAAACATCCATCACTACTACCTATCAATATCCTTGTTTTAATAGATATTTTAAGTGACTTTGCTAATTCGGGTAAAAGTTTTAAATCGGAAAAATAGATAGGTTTTGCATCAGACAGATTAGAACTATTAATTCCGGCATAATCCAAAGCGTTAGTTTCCCAGGTCAATGAATGAATATTAAATAGACCGGTGGCTGATGCTAAACTATAATCTATAACATATTGCCCTGTTAATTGAAAAATGATATATTCTTTTAAAGAAATAAACTTAAAAGTTTTTTTAAACCTTTCAGGTTCTTTATTTTTTATCCAAGCAATTTTAACAAGTGGAGACATCGGATGAATTGGTGTTCCTGTAGCAAAATATAATTCGGATCCTAAATTTGATAAATCCAATTCCTTAGCTTCGGCATTAGCTCTGTTATCAGCCCAAATCATTGCATTTCCAATAGGAATTCCCTGGTTATCAACACATAACACGGTGTGCATTGCAGAACTCAAAACTATCGAAATCACTGTATGCTTTTTAGTAAAAATGGGGTCATTCAATAGACCTTTTAATACAAAAAGTACAGTAATAAAAACTTGCTCAGGGTCTTGCTCGCTAAAGTTGGGCTTTTCATGAAAAGTAGGATAGGTACCTTTTCGATTAGCTATTTCGTTCCCATTTAAATCGTAAGCAATTAATTTAACCGCTGATGTTCCAATATTTAAAGTAATAATGCAATCCATTTTAATTATTTTTTCTATAATATCCTGGCGTATAACCAGTTAATTTTTTAAATGTACTAGAAAAATGTTGTGAAGAATAAAAACCTGTGTCTAATGCTATATCAGTTAAACTTATTGTCGTATTTTTTAATAATTTTATTGATTCCGCAATTCTAAGATTTATTAAATAATTTAAGGGAGAAAAACCTGAATATGATTTCACTTTTTCTGTAAAAGCGGTGGTGCCTAATCCCATAATAACTGCCATTTCTTCTACTGTCCATGGGTGTGAAATATTTTCCCTTAATATTTTATCAAACTTTTGGAATGTCTGAGGAAAATCTCGTCTTAAGTTATCTTGTTTACTGAGTTGCCTTACAGTACAAAGTATCAATTCATCTAAAAGTTGATTAACCCTAGTTTTGAATCCAATTTCACAAATAGATAACTCTTGTTGTATTTTCGAAAATACTTCTCCAAAAATTCTAAAATTTTGAATTACAGGTTTTGGATTTAAAAAAAATAGTTTCCCAATTAATTTTTGTTCTGTAATTGGTAGTCCACTCCAATCTCCAAATGTAAAATCTGTATCATCAAACACTTTATCAAGTGTAATTGATATAGATGAAAATACGCCAACATCCCAAATATTGTTTGGGCTTCCAAAAATTTGATTAGGTAAAACAATAAAAAGATCACCTGGAAAAACTAAATATATTTGACCGTCTAAAATCCATTCAAATTTTCCTTCATTAACATAAAAAAAGCTTAGCCCAATATTTGTTCTAGAAGGATATGAATTTGGCTGAACATTCTGTATTTTTCTCTTAAAAAAATCAGAAATGTGCTGAAAAGAAGGAATATCAGGAAATTGACCTTTTTGAAAATAAATAGAATTCATATTAAAAAGGGAAGTATCAAATATTCAATATTCTCATTTTGTAAAAATATTACAATAATTTAGTAAAATTATTACAATATTCACCACTGATGAATAATGAAAGTTTATCTTGATATATTTATAAATATTTGTGAAATTAAAAATACCTTAATTTTATTATTTATGAAAAGAAACCTACATTTATTTTTGAAGTTCATTCTTTTTTTTGGATTAAGTTCCTGGAATCTAATGGCTCAGCAAATTAGCGGTACAGTAACCTCTTCCAAAGACAATAGTAATCTTCCTGGCGTTTCTGTAGCTGTAAAAGGTACAACTAGTGGCACATCCACTAATGTATCTGGCCAATATTCAGTAACAGCTTCGCAAGGTTCTACTTTAGTCTTTAGCTACATTGGCTATAAAAACCAAGAGATTAAAGTTGGAAATCAAAGTACTATTAATGTTGTTTTAAACGAAGATGAAACAAGCTTAGAAGAGGTTGTGGTGACCGCTTTAGGAATCAAAAAAGAATCTAAGAAATTGGGTTATGCCACCACTACCATTAATGCGGCGGCTATTACTGAAAACCGCTCTCCAAACTTTATGAATACCCTTCAAGGCAAAATTGCGGGTGTTAATATATCAGGATTAGGAACTGGGCCAAATGGAACTTCTAAAATTCGAATTAGAGGTCAATCTTCAATTTCTGGACAAAACAATCCGCTTATAGTCGTAAATGGTGTTCCTATTGACAATACAAACTTTGGCACTAATCCTGGAAATGCTTCTGCTGATAACTCGATTGGAGTAAGGGGTGGTGGAAATACTTCAGATGGTGGTGATGGCCTTTCTTCTATTAATCCAGATGATATTGAAAGTATGACCGTTTTGAAAGGTGCTACAGCTGCTGCATTATATGGCTCAAGGGCAAAAGATGGTGTAATAATGATAACTACAAAGTCAAGAGGAAATGCAAAAGGAATAGGAGTTAGTTATAATGCTAATTTCACAAATGAAACTCCTTTAGATTTTACAGATTATCAATACGAATACGGACAAGGTGAAAATGGAGTAAGGCCTCAGGCTCCAAATCCTACTTCTGGGCAGTGGTCATTTGGTGAAAAATTTGCACCGGGCATGACCCAAATTTTGTTCGATGGGGTTTCCGTTCCATATGTACCTCAATATAATAATATTAGGAATTTTTATAGAGATGGTCAAAATTTTTCCAATACTATTAGCCTACAAGCTGGCGGTGAAAAAGGTGGCATGAATCTATCATTCGCCAATATGGATAGTAAGGGTATTGTTCCAAACAATTCTTTTAATAGGAAAACCATAAACTTGGGGTTCAGCTATGATTTATCAAAAAAACTTAGCTTTGCGGGTAATGTAAATTATTCCAACGAATTTAATAAAAACCCACCAAACGTCGCTAATCAAGATAATTCAATTCCAACAG
>DAIQBE010000406.1:0-3919 GCA_036781325.1 Leadbetterella sp.
TGACTTGTATCCTGAATTAGTTGAAGGAATAAAGGGACTTTCTGAAGAAACAACAACAGGTGTTCATCGTTTATACGAAAGAATGAAAAATGGCACTTTATTATTACCTGCCATTAATGTGAACGACTCTGTTACAAAGTCAAAATTTGACAATAAATATGGATGCAAAGAATCTTTAGTTGATGCTATACGTAGAGCAACAGATTTGATGCTTGCTGGAAAAGTAGCTGTTGTTGCTGGCTATGGGGATGTAGGCAAAGGTTCTGCCGAATCTTTAAAGGGCGCTGGTTGTAGAGTATTAATAACTGAAATTGATCCAATTTGTGCACTTCAAGCAGCAATGGACGGTTTCGAAGTTATTACTATGAACGAAGCATGTGAAAGGGCTCAAATTTTTGTGACAGCTACTGGTAATTATAAGATAATTAGAAGCGAGCATTTTTTGAAAATGCGTGACAAAGCTATTGTTTGTAACATTGGACACTTTGATAACGAAATAGATATGGCTTGGTTAAACCAAAACTACGGTCATTCTAAAAATGTTATAAAGCCTCAGGTTGATATGTATACCATTGAAGGAAAAGACATAATTATTTTGGCAGAAGGAAGATTAGTGAATCTGGGTTGTGCTATGGGACACCCATCTTTTGTAATGTCATGTTCTTTCTCAAATCAAACTTTAGCTCAATTAGAGTTATGGAATAACACAGCTGCCTATGAGAAAAAAGTATATGTGCTGCCAAAATCTTTAGACGAAAAAGTTGCTGCTTTTCATTTAGCTCATGTTGGTGCAAAATTGGAAACTTTAAGTACAGAACAGGCAGATTATATAGGTGTAACTGTCTCTGGTCCATTTAAATCAGATATGTACAGATATTAATTCAAAGTTTTTGTTTTTTTATTAAGACCGCCATTCTTACTTTTGGGTAAGAATGGTATTTTTTTATGATTAAATTCGAAAGAGCGGTAGACGACCAATCGCTTGTCCAAATATTAAAGTTACAAAAACAAAACTTAAAAGAAAATCTTTCACAAGATGAGAGAGATTCCCAAGGCTTTGTAACTGCTAAACACACTTTCGAACAATTAAAGGAAATTAATTTAAAAGAAAATGCAGTTATTGCCACTTCAAATGGAAAAGTAATTGCATATGCAATTGCTATGAGAAGAGAAACTGGAAAAGGTATGCAGGTTTTTGATCGACTATTCGAAGAAGTTGACAAAATTAAAATTGGGGAAATGAAGTTTACACATTTTCCTTATATTTTTGTTGGACAATTATGCATTGCTAAAGAATTTAGAGGTCAGGGTTTAGTAGAAAAATTATATGCTTTTTTTTCAGCTGAAATGCAAAATAAGTACGATTTTATTGTGACTGATATCAGCCAAGAAAATCCAAGATCATTGAAAGCTCATGAGAAAAGTGGGTATAAAAAAATACAACATTTTTTCGACCACTATAATAATTCATATTGGGATATCGTAATTAAAGACCTAAGAAATCATTAATGTTTAATATTAAACTTACCAAAATAGGTCTTTACAAATCCTCAAATAGTTGATATTAAGCAAATATTAGACTATTTTTTAGATAAATCGCCTAAAATTTTGCAACTTGCGACCCCGAAAAAATAGGAGAAAACAGAACAATACTTTTCAGCACTTTTAAATGAAAAAAAACATTGCCATTCTAGGATCAACAGGTTCAATAGGAACGCAGGCATTAGAAGTGATTGATGCAAACCCTGATTTATTTACAGTAGAAGTATTAACCGCACAAAGTAATGCTGATTTGTTAATTCAACAAGCTGTTAAATATAGACCCAATGTTGTTGTTATAGGGGAAGAAGCGCTTTATGAAAAAGTTCATTTAGCCTTAGATCCTTTAGATATTAAAGTATATTGTGGATCAAAATCATTAAATTCAGTTGTTGAAAACGAAAATATCCATTTGGTCTTAACTGCCTTGGTGGGTTATGCAGGCCTAATTCCTACTATTCATGCAATAAAAGCAGGAAAAAATATAGCTTTGGCAAACAAAGAAACATTGGTAGTTGCGGGTGAATTAGTAACCAAGTTGGCCAAGGAAAATAAAGTTGATATTCTACCAGTTGATTCAGAGCATTCAGCTATTTTTCAATGTTTAGTAGGTGAATATATTAATCCAATTGAAAAAATAATTCTTACAGCCTCTGGAGGGCCATTTAGAGGAAAAAATATTGATTTCTTAAAATCGGTAAAAAAAGAACAAGCTTTAAAACACCCTAATTGGGAAATGGGTGCTAAAATTACAATAGATTCTGCATCCTTAATGAATAAAGGACTAGAAGTGATTGAAGCAAAGTGGTTATTTAATTTGAAACATGAACAAATTGAAGTTGTAGTTCATCCACAAAGTATCATTCATTCATTAGTGCAGTTTGAGGATGGAAGTCTGAAGGCTCAATTAGGGTTACCAGACATGAAAATACCCATACAATATGCATTGGGCTTTCCAAAAAGGTTAAAATCTAATTTTGAACGCTTTGATTTCATGAAATATCCAAACTTAAGTTTTGAGCAACCTGATTTGAAAACTTTCAGAAATTTAAGTTTCGCTTATGAAGCCTTAAAAAAAGGTGGAAATATGGCTTGTATTGTAAATGCAGCAAATGAAATAGCAGTTGATGCTTTTTTGAAAGACAAAGTTAGCTTTTTGGGCATGTCCGATTTGATAGAAAAATGTATGTTGAACGTATCTTTCATAAAACTTCCAAATTTAGAAGATTATATAGAAACAGATAAAAATACTAGGGCGCTAGCATTAGAATTAATTTAAAATACCGTGAAACAAACTAACAAAAAGCCATTTCATGTAATTTATGAAGACAATCATTTAATTGTTGTCAATAAAGCTGCTGGAATTTTGGTACATGAAGACATTACCAAAGATAAAACTTTGGAAGATTATGTAAAAGAATACATTAAAATAAATTCGAATAAACCCGGTGATGTTTTTTTGGGAACAATTCATAGATTAGACCGTCCAGTGAGCGGAATAGTTGTTTTCGCTAAAACATCAAAAGCCTTAACGAGAATGAATGAAATGTTCAGAAAAAGAACAGTACAGAAAATTTATTGGGCAATTACAAGTAAAAAACCTGAAAAAAAATCAGGCCGTTTAAGCCATTGGTTAGTAAAAGACTCTGATTCTAATACTGTTACAGCTCATGATATTGAAGTAAAAGACTCATTGAAAGCAGAATTGAATTATAGATATTTGGGACATATAAATAAATATCATTTAATTGAGGTAAATCCCATAACTGGCAGACCACACCAAATAAGAGTACAACTAGCATCTATGGGTTGCCCAATAAAGGGGGATGTAAAATATGGGTATCCAAGAGCCAATACCGACGCATCAATAAACTTACATGCAAGAAGATTATATTTTATACATCCTGTAAAAAAGGAGCCAATAATCTGCAAAGCTCCCGTACCTGAGAGTTCATTTTGGGAAGAGTTTTTGAGTTTAGAACCAGAAGAAATAAAAGAAGAACACTTAGGTTTCTTTTATTAGACTGCCGATTCTCTTTTTTCAAAAATATCTGAAGACGCTTGCTCAAAGGTTTTTTTTATCCCTTCAAAAGCACCAGTTATAATTCCCAAGGGCAAAATCAATGGCATAAAAATAATCCATTGAATTGTCTTAAAGAAATTTATTTTTTTCATATCGGTAAGAATAGATTAGTAAAATAAGGCTTTTATACAAACTTATAAAGCAAAAATCATACCATGACACTATAAAATTAAAAAATATATTTATATAATACAATAAATAACGAAAATAATATTAAAATTGTTTTGTATTTATTAAATAAATTGTAAAAAAATTATTTAACCCCCTTGTTAAAGCAAATACATAAAGGATAAAAAA
>DAIQBE010000407.1:0-3914 GCA_036781325.1 Leadbetterella sp.
TTTGATGAAAATCTGAGAGCCAAATACAAAAAGGCCATCATAGACCATTGGGAAGCTGAAAGACCCGAAAAAGAAGGTGCATGGAATATTTTTACGGCATTGACAGGTACGTCAAATTTTGATTTAAACGAAGCTATTTGGTATTTAAAGGAGCATCCAGTGGATTTGATAGATTGGGATATTAGCAATAGCCACAGAAAGGACATAGAGAAATTGGAATTGAATTTTCGTAGCCAAACCCTCAAAGAAGTTCTTCCGCCTGACGAGAGGCCGATTCAAAGACATAACAGTAATATGTTTAATTTAGATAGAAAAGGGCGAAATGGTTTTTCAGAACACAGTGCAGGCGATATTTGGCTTTTGCCGTATTGGATGGGCAGATATCTGGGAATCATAAGTGCACCACAGAAATAATGAAATATTTGCTTTTATTATGTTTACCTACATTTTTTGGCTGCAAAACCATGAGTTATTACCCTGAGAAACAAATCACGAAAGATTTTGAATATAACCACGATCTCGACAACAACGATAATTTTTCTCCTGATAACGAATGGTTGGTGTATGACACCCGCACGGAAGAGGGTGGAATAGCGGCTTCATCGAGAATCGAGAAAGTAAATATCAAGACTGGGGAGAAGAAAGTAGTATTCCAAGTGGAGAACAATCAAAATTTCGGGCCGGGGGTTGGGGCGGTAAGTTATTCACCTGTTAGGAATGAGGTTGTTTTTATTCATGGATTAAGGAATTGCACCGAAAAAAATCCTTATCAGCAATGGCGGCGGACGGGTGTAATTGTGGACGAAGGCCAAGAAAATAAGTCAATCTTTATGGATGCACGAAATGTGAATTTTCCATTTACTAAGGGTGCTTTACGTGGGGGAACACACCGACATGAATTTAGTGGAGACGGAAACTGGGTAGGTTTTACCTACAACGATGCCATTATGCAAGCTCTTGAAAAATCTACAGGTGAAAAACACAATCTTCGTACCATTGGTGTGTCAAAACGAGGGAAAAAAATACATGTTGAGGAAACAAATTCAGGTGAAAATATTGAGGGGGAGTGGTTTAGTGCACTAGTGGTTAAGGTTGTACCGAATCCAAGACCAGGTTCTGACGAAATTGGTTATGCGGCAGGAGACAGTTGGATAGGTAAAAATGGCTATCTAAAACCTGATGGCACTCGTCAGATGGCTCGTGGATTTATAGGTACCGTAACTGATAATTCTGGAAAGAACATAGATGAAGTTTTTGTGGTAGATATTCCAGAGAATATAGAAATTAAGGGTGATTTTGGGTCTTTGGAAGGGACAATGGAAGATTTACCCATGCCTCCAAAAGGGGCGACTCAAAGAAGACTAACATTTACATCCGATACTGCTCAACCAGGCTGTGTGGGAATAGTGAGATCAAATGCTGATGGAAGTTTATTGGCTTTTTTGGCAAAAGATAAAAATGGCATTAAGCAAGTATTTACAATCCATCCGAATGGAGGAGAAATGAATCAAGTAACTTTTCATGATTCCGATGTGGAAGGAAGTTTGAGATGGCATCCAGATGGTGAACGTTTATTTTATGTTTGTAAAGGTTGTATTCAGCAATGCAAAATAGGAAAGGAGGATTTTAAAAAGAGATATTTAACTATTTCAAAACCGTCAACAGTATCTCCCACAAATTTGGTGATCTCGCACGATGGCAATACCTTGGCATTCAATAGGACAGTTTCATTAAAAGAAAAAAAAGCGAAACAAATATTTGTTATAAACCTAAAAAATTGATTTCCAGCCGACATAATGTTTAATTATGGAAATGCGACCCATGAGCCCATAGCCTGTTAAGATTACTCCTTTTCCAAGAAAATCACAAAGATTTTGGGGTATAAAAAAGAATAAACAATAACCATATAGATTAAAATTAACTCTTTTGATTCCTTCCAAGCATTGGTGTAATGCATGAAATAGTAATGGTATTGTGAATTGGAGGAGATATTAAAAAATAAAGAGGCTCAAAAAATAATTGTTCTTTAGGGGATAAACAAAATTTTATTCAATAATGGGATTCCCTTGAAAGTTAATTTTTCTATAAGGCACCGTTTCTGTCTCATCCACGGTATAATTCCATTTTTTAATGTATTCCATTCCTGGCCTAAATTCATCTTTTCTCTTTGCTAATTCTGATTTTAAACGTAAATCTAAATCATTTTGAATTACTGCAAATTCAGGCTTTCCAATGAGATTATTCATTTGAAAAGGGTCTATTTCATTGTCAAAAAGAAGCCAAGGTCCGTTTAGATCTCTAGTGTAAGTATATTTTCCTGTATAAACACCACGATATTCTTTACCGCCCATTCGCCTCGTCCACTGACCAAATGGTTGATAACAAGCAATTAATGTTTGAGTGATTTTGTCTTTCTTGATTCCTTTTAAAACCCCAGAAAAATCTATCCCTTCTACGGAATTTGGAATTTTTATTTCAGAAAGTCCTAAAAGCGTTGGCATAATGTCGGGTGAATTAATTAATGTAGGCAAGTTTTTGGGTGTTTTTCCAAACAATTTAGGATAGTGGACAAGGAAAGGGACTCTTAGGCTTTCTTCGTAAGGTTGTTGCTTATTCCAAGCCCCATGGGCTCCTAACAAATCACCATGATCTGCAGAAAAGACAATAATCGTATTCTCATCAATCCCCAAATCTTTCAAAGATTGCCACATTTTACCTATACATTCATCTATCGCTGTTATGTGAGAATAATAGCCCAATAAATCTTTTTTTACTTTTTCAATTTTATCTGCAGGCACATTCGGATTAATTTTGAAATCACGATTTTCATATATTTTCCTATATTTCTCCGGAGCCGTTTGATACGGATCATGAGGACTACCGATAGAAATAAACATTAGAAAAGGATTTGTTTGACTTGCTTGCTTTTTAATATATCCAATTACGTCTTCGGTTTGTGCTATTACATCATAACCCTCCCAAACCATTTTTTTCTTTGAATCTCCAATGTAATATGCCGAATTATTGTAGTCGTGTGTGCATTCTAAAGCTTTCCAATATTGGAATCCCTGTTGACGGGTAGGAGGGATATACGTATTTCTTCCATGCCCATCTATATGCCATTTTCCAACAAATCCAGTGTTATATCCTTCTTTTTTAAATACTTTTGCCATAGTTGTGGCATTTGTATCTAGCAAAACGTCATTCATAAACATGCCATTGGTAAGTGGGTACTGGCCGGTCATGAGGGAAGCTCTATGGGGTGTACAAACGGGAGTTCCGGAAATTGCATTTTTTAAATTTATACTTTCCGAAGCTAATTTGTCTAGATTTGGGGTGATTGCGTTTTTATCTCCAGCATATCCTGTGGCTTGAGCTCTCCATTGGTCTACCAGAATGTAAAGAATGTTTGGTTTTGCTTTTTGTGCTTGAGAAACATTTATGCTTATCAATAAATTAAGAATCAAAAAAGTATAGAAATTTTTCATTGGGAAAAAGTTTTAAGAAAAAAAAAGCTACATCTATTTTTTTGATGTAGCCTTTCTTCTTTTGATTATTTATCTACTTGCCACTCTTAGTCGTAAACATTGGGTTTTTTTCATTACCACCTGACATCAAATAGGCCATCAAATCTTTGAACTCTTCTTCGTTTAAGCTGTTCATTAGGCCTTGAAACATGATTGAAACGTTTGAAAGCTTGGTAGATGACACATTCTTTTTCAATACTTTTTCCAATGATTCTGGAGCATAAGGGTTTTGAGATACATAATAAGCCAATTTATCTTCATTAACCAATCTGCCTACTATGGAATTTCCATTTTTTAAAGTGAATTGAGTGGCAGCATATTGGTCTGAAATTGATTTATTAGGTTCTGAAATAGCTTCAATCATATCCTTTGCAGAAAATCTAGTAT
>DAIQBE010000408.1:0-3912 GCA_036781325.1 Leadbetterella sp.
TTTAGAGTTTTTAAGAGAAAAAGCTCACTTGCGTTTTAGAACTAATACTTTTGGAGCCATTTTAGAATCAGACACACATTGGCTTTTGCAGTTCATAAGTATTACAATGATAGAGGTTTTTTTAATTTGCACACTCCCATTATTACTGCTTCCGATGCCGAAGGAGCAGGAGAAATGTTTAGAGTAAGTATTTTTGAACCCAATGCTGCCCCAAAAACTGATACTGGCGAAATAGATTATAGCCAGGATTTTTTTGGAAGACAAACTTCATTAACGGTATCTGGCCAATTAGAAGGAGAGTTAGGTGCTTTGGCTTTATCAAAAATTTATACATTCGGGCCAACTTTCAGGGCTGAAAACTCAAACACTACCAGACATCTTGCCGAATTTTGGATGATAGAACCTGAAATGGCTTTTTATGATTTAACAGACAACATGAATCTCGCTGAGGATTTTGTAAAGTATGTAATAAATTATGCTATAGAAAATTGCTCGGATGATTTGGCCTTTTTAGAAAAAAGGCAAATAGAAGAGGAAAAATCTAAGCCTCAAAATGAGCGTGCTGATATGTCATTATTAGAAAAGCTCAAAATGGTAGTGGAGAACGATTTTGTGAGACTTACCTACACAGAAGCGATAGATATTTTAGTTAAATCGAAACCAGCACAGAAAAAGCAATTTCAATATGAAGTAGCTTGGGGAGTAGATTTGCAATCGGAACATGAGCGTTTTTTAGTTGAAAAACATTTCAAAAAACCAGTAATCTTAACTCATTATCCTAAAGAGATAAAAGCATTTTACATGAAACAAGAAGACGATGGCAAGACCGTACGTGCCATGGATGTGCTGTTTCCTGGAATTGGTGAAATAATTGGGGGTTCTCAACGGGAGGATAATTATGAGAAACTTTTGGCAAGAATTGAAGAAGTAGGGATAGAGCCAGAAAATATTTGGTGGTATTTGGATACTCGAAAATTTGGCTCAGCACCTCATGCAGGTTTTGGATTAGGTTTTGAGCGTTTGGTGTTATTTGTTACTGGCATGGGAAATATTCGTGACGTAATTCCATTTCCAAGAACACCCAAAAACGCAGAATTTTAAAATATAATTAGTACATGTTTATTCCCCTTTTGATTTTTTTGGCCGTGGTTTCTGCCAACGTAATCGTTAGTGTTTATCTCGAGCGAAAAGTTTCGGCTTTTATTCAAGATAGGCTGGGGCCTATGGAAGTGGGTAAATGGGGATTGCTTCAACTTATCGCAGATTTACTCAAACTGTTTCAAAAAGAAGATATTATCCCAAATTCTTCGGATAAAAAGCTTTTTAAATTTGCACCTTATTTAATATTTGCCGCTATTTTTTCAGGATTTGCTTTTATTCCCATTAGTCCTGGATTACAAGGTTCTGGTCTGCAAACAGGCCTTTTTCTTATTTTAGGTATCATTTCTTTAGATATAATTGGCATTTTGATGGCAGGTTGGGCTTCCAATAGTAAATATGCATTGTTAGGCTCTATGCGTTCTGTGGCTCAGATTCTATCTTATGAAGTTCCAATCGGACTTACTGTCCTAGCAGTTGCACTTTCGTGTGCTAGCTTAGATTTGCAAGAGATAAGTATGCTTCAAGGAGTTTATTCGAATGAATCCAACTACCTTTTTGGAATAAAAGCCTTGGGAATAGAGACTACAAAAATGGGTGGTTTTTTGACTTGGAATATTTTCAGAAGTCCTTTTTTATTTATTGGATATATTATATTCTTTATTTCAGCCTTAGCAGAAGCCAATAGAGCACCCTTTGATTTGCCCGAAGCAGAGTCAGAATTGATAGCTGGTTTTCACACCGAATATTCCGGTTTTAGGTGGGCTATATTGTTTTTGGCTGAATATGGAATGATGCTCCTTCTTTCATTTTTAGCGGCCGTTTTGTTTTTAGGAAGTTGGAATACACCTTTACCCAATATTGGAAGTTTTAAATTGGCCGATTGGACTATGGGAACACCAGGAAGTATTTCTATGCACATTTGGGGTGCTTTTTGGATTTTCTCTAAAGCTTATTTCGGAATGTTGCTCCAGATGTGGGTACGTTGGACTCTTCCCCGTTTACGTATTGACCAGCTCATGTATTTATGTTGGAAAGTGCTTACGCCATTTTCATTGCTTCTGGTTTTGGTATCCGCCATATGGAGAATATTAATGCTTATTTAAAGAAAAAATGGCAAAAAATATTGATAAAGACTTAGAACAGGCAATCTTGGGAATGCCTCAAAAAGAAAAGGATAAAATATTATTGCGTTTGATTGATAAAAATGTGATTTTGGTCGAGCAATTGCACTATAGATTATTAGAAGACGAAGATTATGATTTGCAAGTAAGAAAAGATAAGGCTATTGAAGCAATAGTTTATTTTTCAAAATTGGGAAATGTGAAATACCCAAAATTCATTTTAAAGCATTTGAGGTCTGCAAATGGCAGCATCACACATTTTAAAAAAATTACTGCAAACAAAATAGGGGAGATCGAGCTATATTTAGTATTACTCAATTCTTTTTTTGAAAACCATAGTTTTATCACCAACTATCCTTTGTACCATCCCGATGTAAATTTGATTAGACTATATTTATGCAACAAGCTTTCAGCGTTGTTAAAATTGATTGATAAGGTTCATGAAGATTATAAAATTGAGTTTGCTCCAGCGTTAAATATCCTATTGGCTCAAATGCAAATAGGGGAGTTTAGATCTTATGCTAAAGAATTTAAATTTCCAGAAGATTTCAGCTTATGAAAAGAGATTTATTAGTTATTAAATTTGGCACAGCATCTATTACCAAAGAGAATGGAGAACCAGACATTAGCATTATTGGTGATATAGCACAGCAAGTGGCTAAACTAAGTGAAGCTTATCGAATTGTGTTAGTTTCTTCGGGTGCTGTTGGAGCCGGAAAACAGTTTATTAAAAACTACGAAGGCAACATAAGCCAAAAAAAAGCAGAAGCGGCTATTGGAAATCCTATACTATTAAAATTGTATGATCAAGAATTTAGCAAATTCGGTATTCAAGTAGCACAAAGTCTTTGTGAGAGACAGCATTTTGCCAATAGACAACAATTTTTACAGTTAAAAGAAACGTATCAAGAGCTTTGGAAGAATGATATCATTCCAATAGCCAACGAAAACGATGTAGTAAGCAATAGAGAATTAAAGTTTTCAGACAATGACGAATTAGCCACACTCATTGCTGGAGGGTTTGGGGCTTCATTGCTTATGCTTTGTACGGCTTCGGGAGGTTTATTAAACAAAGAGGGTGTTTTGGTTAAAAAAGTTGAGAAAATCAACCATCAAGTGATGGGCTTAGTAAACAAATCGAAAACTTCACTAGGCTCAGGAGGAATGGCTTCTAAGCTTACTTTTACACATTTAGCTTCAAAAATGGGTATTAAGGTGGTAATTTTCGGAATGAAGAGTCCAGATAGTATTTTAAATGCATTTCATCAAAAATCAGGAACTACCTTCGAGCCCATTCTGGCTAATTTATCTGCAAAAGAGAAGTGGCTAGCGAGTGGAAGCTTGAGTGTAGGAAAATTATTTTTAGATAATGGGGCTATAGCGGCAATTTTAAAAAGAAAGAGCCTTTTGGCGGTGGGTGTAATCAATTTTGAAGGGGAATTTGAGGCTGGTGAAGTGGTAGAAATTGTTAATAATGAAAATCTGGGAATTGCTGTGGGCCAATGTAAGGTTTCGTCTCATGACTTAAAAGATAAATTAAAAAATCAGAATTTAATTTTGGTACATGCCGATGACATAGTACTGATTTAATCCAAAAACCGTAATAAACCCCGATACTACACGATTGCATCATGTAGTGTGGAGAAAGGCTAAAAACCTTTTTAGAATTTAGTATTTATGGCTAGAATAA
>DAIQBE010000409.1:0-3904 GCA_036781325.1 Leadbetterella sp.
TCCAGAATACTTTGTAAAAGTCAACAAATTTTGCCCCGATAAAAATAATCTGACATTACTAAGCTGAGCTTTTTTCACCAATGTTTTAGGTAAATTATAGGCTAGCGTAACGTTCCGCAAACGAACAAAAGAACCATCTTCAATAAAACGGCTAGAGGCCTGAGCACCATTATTATAAAACAATCTTGCTTGAGGCACATTTGTTTCTGTATTGGTAGGTGTCCATGCATTTAACTGATTTACTGTTTGGTTGTCTTCGAAACGCCCATTAGCAGATGAAAAACGTCCAGCACCATAGAAATTTAATTTATTTCCAAAAACACCATTAAGGAAAACACTTAATTCCAAGCCTTTATAACTGAAATTGTTGGTTACCCCAGCAATCCATTTAGGTAATGGGCTACCAACAACAGTTCTTTGTGCTTGGCTATAGGTTTTTGTAGTGGAACGATCAATACTTCCATCTGCATTCTTACTGTTTTTATAAAATAGAGCATCTCCGTTCGTTGGGTCTACACCCGCATATTCTACTGTAAAGAAAGTACCAAGGGGCTCACCTTCTACTGCACGGCTCATATTGTTTAAACCACCCTCTATTATTTGTCCTTGAAGATCAGTTATTTTATTTCTATTGGCGGCGGCATTCAAACTGGTATTCCATTTAAAACTTCCTATTAGATTATTTGTATTCAAAACAAATTCAAATCCTTTATTTGTCAAAGCTCCCACATTTTTAGTAATTGTAGAAAAACCTGTTGTTCCTGGTACATTTACATTTAACAATAAGCCTGTCGTCTTTTTAGAATAATAATCTATTTCACCATTGATTCTATTATTTAAAATTCCATAATCTATACCTATATCAAATTGGTTGGTAGTTTCCCATCCTAAAGTAGGATTAGCTAACTGAGAAGGCCTTTGCCCCGGCAAAGCAGCATATCCTGCATCTCCTGAGAAAAGTCCTAGCTGAGGGAAATTGCCGATTTCAGCGTTACCAGTTTTACCCCAACTCGCTCTTAATTTTAAAAAACTCACTAATTTTACATCTTTCAATAAGCTTTCTTCTGAAATCACCCAAGCTCCAGAAATCGCAGGAAAGAATCCATATCTATTATCTGAGCCAAAGCGAGATGAACCATCAATTCTAGCACTAAATCCGGCTAAATATTTATCGCTATATTTATAATTTACTCTAGCAAAATAAGATGCAAAACGAAAATCCGACTGGGTGGAACTACCATCCGTTTTACGAGCTGCACTCACAATCATTTTGTAGGCATCGGAAGGAAAATCTCTTCCTTCAATATAATTGGTTTTGGTTTGAGAGTTTTGATATGATAAACCAGCAGTTGCATTCACTCCGTGTTTTTTAATCGTATTATCATAGACAAAATAATTATTGGTATTGTAATTTTCGACTCTAACAAAACGATTTAGACCAATACCAAGTGGAGCACTAAAATTACGTTGCGTTTTACTGTTATAATATTGCTCTTCTTGCTGGTTTAATAAATCTAAGCCAAATTCGGATCTAAAACGAAGGCCTTTAAAAATAGCATATTCAGCGAATACATTACTTACATTTCTATGAACCGTAGTATTATAGGAGGCATTACCAACATTAATTAAAGCATTGTAATAAACAGGAATTGAAATATCTCCAGGAGGAGTTCCGACTAATAAGCCTGTTTCAGGATCTAATAATGGAGTCATCGGTGGTAAAGCAACCATTTGCATGGGATTATCAAATTGCCTGTCTCCTGAAACACGCTCATTTAAAGATCTGGCAATGCTCATATTCAAGCCAATACTTAATTTATTGGTTACACTATGTGTTAAATTTATCCTACCTGTCTTTCTATTGAAGGCATTTGCCAAAATTATTCCGTCTTGGTCAAGTATCTGTCCTGAAATATAAAATGTTGTTTTGTCAGACCCTCCGCTTAAATTTAAGTCATATTGTGCAGAAGGAGCATCTTGAAAAGCAAGACTTGCCCAATCGGTATCTGCCTCATCGGCAGTACCTAAAGTACCCAAACTTTGTGTATCAAAGAAGCTATTCATATAAGAAGTATTGGAGTCTGGATCTTTAGGATCATACCCATCCAACTTATCAGAATTTGATGCAGCTATTTTGTAAAAATCAATATATTGCTTAGTATTTAAAAACTTAAGAATGTTAGATGGCTTACTATTGCCAAATTGCATTCCAAATGAAATTTTTGATTTCCCAGCTTTACCTTTTTTTGTGGTAATTAAAACTACACCGTTAGCAGCTCTTGCTCCATAAATAGCACCTGCTGAAGCATCTTTTAAAATTTCAATTGATTCTATATCCTGCGGGTTAATATCCACCAGTGGATTGGTTTCTCCACCGTTGTTCCCTAGGTCTCCTACTGTTAGTGGAATTCCATCTATAATATACAATGGCTCATTAGAAGCTGAAACTGAAGATTGTCCCCTTACTCTAACTTGAATACCTTGAGCTAATTTTCCATTTCCTTGATTTATCTGAACGCCAGCAGCTTTTCCTTGAATGGCTTGCTCAAATGTGGTAACCGGCATGTCTTGAATTTCACTTCCTTTAATTTTAGCAATATTCCCAGTTAGATCTCTTTTTATTTGAGATCCGTATCCAGTGACTACAACTTCGTCTAATCCTTTTACATCTGATTTAAGAGAAAAATCTAAAACTGTTTTGTTGCCTACTGCCTGCTCAACGGTCTCAAAACCCACAAAACTTATCTGCAAAATAGCTTTCTTGGGTACACTAAGTTTGTACATCCCATTTAAATCCGTGCTTGTTCCTAGTTTGGTTCCTTTTATGATAACAGAAACTCCAGGAAGTGGGCTTCCGTCTTCACTTGCGGTTATTTTACCAGTAAGGTCAGTAGTTTGAGCATTTACAATAAAAGAAAAAAGCAGAAAAATACTCGTAATAGTTATTCGTAGTTGTTTAATCATTTTATTTAAAAAATTTAGATTGTTAAAAAAACAAAAATACTGAATCACAAATTTTTATTATATTAAAAGTCATATTATTTCAAATTTCAAATTTTTCTTCAGATTTAACTTAATTTAATACAAAAAAAGATAAATAAAATGCATAATTTGTCAATAAATAATATTATTGAAATAAAAAATTAAAATTTCATTAATAATAATTCAAAAAAAATAATTCGTTTATCTAAAAAATTTGCAAAGTTCTGATTTTACATAAAATTTACATAATATTTTAGCCTTACTATATCTTAATAATTTTTACCTTTGGGGTTTATACTAAAAATAGGAAAGAATGAAGTATAGACTTTTAGGAAAAACCAATTTTAAAGTCTCAGAAATTGGACTTGGAACCTGGCAAGTAGGCGGAAAATGGGGAAGTGTTTTTGATGAAAACTTAGCTAGTAAAATATTAAATGAAGCAGCAAACCAAGGTATTAATTTCATTGATACAGCCGATGTTTACAGTAACGGCGAAAGCGAAAAAGCAATTGGCAGATTTTTAAAAACTAGAAGTGAACATTTTTTTGTGGCAACCAAATGTGGGCGTCAACTTAATCCTCATACGAGTGAAGCTTACCAAACGGCTATTTTAAGGAAATTCGTGGAAAGTAGCCTTAAAAACCTAGGAGTAGAAACCTTAGATTTAATTCAACTTCATTGTCCTCCAACAGAAGTATTTTATCGTCCTGAAATATTTGATTTTTTCGATATTTTAAAAAAAGAGGGGAAAATTCTGAATCTAGGAATAAGTGTTGAAAAAATAGAAGAAGCTTTAAAAGGAATAGAATTCGAAAATGTATGCTCTGTTCAAATAATTTTCAATATGCTTAGACATAGGCCTTCTGAACTTTTTTTTGAGCAGGCAAGAAAAAAAAATATTGGTATTATAGCAAGAGTACCT
>DAIQBE010000410.1:0-3902 GCA_036781325.1 Leadbetterella sp.
ATTCCTGAAACCATTTTTTCTTGAGCCCAGAGGACTAAAGGAGTAAAAATTAGGGTAAAATTTAAAAGTAAGATTCTTCTCATTTTATTCATTGTTTAGGATAAATTAAAAAAAAATAAATGTCACCAAATACAAGCAAAAACCAAGACCCCGACCGCTCAGTGTAAGATTCTGAACCTGATGTTGGTGACAAAATCTTCTTGATTCAATTGAAATTGAATCAAATAATTTACTGTGTTTAGAAAAAGTATTAAACTTTCCTTTTTGCTTTGTTGTACGACAAAGAGTTTAAAAAATGAATTTGGGAATCCCGCAAATCTTTCTAAAAATTGTATAGTAAATATTAAAGTAAACAATCTTTTTCTGCGGTCGGAAAAGATTGAAAGAAGAATACTTTATTGTATTTTTTTAATATTTATGGAACAATAGTATAAATTAATAAAATATTGTCAAATAAAAAATTGAAAAATGTGTGAAAATAAAAAAAAATTATCAAAATAGTTGAATTTATGATTGAAATTATTCAAAAATTAATAAAAAATTTAGAAAATTTGTATATTTTCTGAACCATATATTTATTTTTTATGGTATTAGTTTTTCACTAGTATTTTTAAATTTTTTAAAAATAATAAAATAATTAGTTTAAATTTTAACCTAATTTTAATAAAAAAGATATTTTTTTTAAAAAAGTAATTAAAAAAATAACATCTATAAATTTTATTTTTATTTGTATTATACATATATTTGCATATCAGTCTCTTCATCAATAAAATTTTACCTAAACTAGTATAAGCCTCAGTTTTTAACTGGGGTTTTATAGTTTTTATTCATGGATTCTTGTGATTAGATAATTTTTTTATTTTTCTTTTTGAAACAACTATTTAGAATTATAAAATCTGAGATTGTTTTATAAAATGAGGATTTATGTAAGTTTAAATCTTCTATTTATTAATTTTGCTATTATTTAGTTTAATTAAAAGAAAAATAAGTATGTCTTCTGTTACATCTGAAAATTTAATAAGTGGAATCCAGCAAGTAGGTATTGGAGTCAAAGACGCAGGGGAGGCCTTTGAATGGTACAACAGAGTCTTTGGTTTGAATGTTCCGGTGTTTGATGATGTTGCAGAGGCTAAGCTTATGGTAAATTATACAAATGGAATTATTAGAAAAAGAAGAGCAATTCTAGCCATAAACATGGCTGGAGGTGGAGGAGCTGAAATTTGGGAATCTAAAAATCCACTTCCATTAGCTAATAAGGTTATTCCAAAAATTGGCGATTTGGGTATTTTTGCTCTAAAAATTAAATGCCAAAATGTTTTAAAGTTTTGTAAAGACAATAAAGTTGCCATTCATAATGATCCAAAGGGAAATCAAATAGGATGGTTAACTGATGTGTATGGAAATAATTTGCAAGTTGTGGAGGATAATTCTTGGTTTAAAACTAATGTTTCTAATACTGGTGGAGTAGTAGGAGTGGTGATCGGTGTTAGTGATATTGAAAAATCTTTACAATTATATAAAAATGCTTTAGGCCTAAATGAGGTTATTTATGATATTAAAGGCAAGTTTGATGATTTTATTGGATTATCTGCGAATAATAATGAGTTTAGAAGAATTTTGTTAAAAAAAACAGAATCAGCAGAAGGGGCTTTTACCCGATTATTTGGCAATATTCAAGTAGAATTAGTGCAAGCATTAGACGTTAAAGTAAATACTATTTTTGAAAACAGGAGTTGGGGAGACTTGGGTTTTATTCATTTATGTTTTGATACCTTAAATATGGATAAGCTGGAAAACAAACTTTCAACTTTTGGTTATAAATTTGTGGTTGACAGTGCCAATTCTTTTGATATGGGTGATGCAGCGGGAAGATTTACTTATATTGAAGACCCAGATGGTACTTTACTTGAATTTGTTGAGACACACAAAGTGCCAATTTTGAAAAAAATAGGTTGGTATATAGATTTGAGAAAGAGAAAAACTCAAAAGCCTTTGCCCAATTGGATGGTAAATACACTGGGTTGGGGTAAAGTTAAATTGAAATAATATTGCTTATAGAAGGGTCCAATAAAATTCAGGTAACGAATTTCAATTCTAATTTGCTTGATATTTTTTAATTTATTATCTTTGCACCTCGATTTTGTGAATGCCTCTTTTTGCCTATTAAGAAGCCTCTTTACTACCAAAATTATTTATCAAAAAATTTTATTTTATAATGGATTTAATTAAATTTGTAGAGTCGGAATACAGCAACGCTCGCTCTAGTGTTCCAGATTTCAAGGCAGGAGATACTTTAAATGTTTATGTAAAGATTTTCGAAGGAAATAAAGAGCGTATTCAGTTGTTTCAAGGTGTTGTAATTCAAAGAAAGAATTATAACTCTACTGGGGAAACTTTTACTGTTCGTAAAATTTCCAATGGGGTAGGAGTTGAAAGAATTTTTCCAATTTTATCACCTAGTATTGATAAAATTGAAGTTTTAAGAAAAGGTAAAGTGCGTCGAGCTAAGTTATATTACTTGAGAGGCAAACACGGAAAAGCTGCTAGAATTAAAGAATTGAAAGTGGTTAAAAAATAATCACCTCAATATTTTAACTAATAGCTTTTTCATAATTTGTGTAAAAAATGTCATCTTTATGAGATGACTTTTTTTTTAGAAGTTTCATTCCAAAAATTTGTATGTTAAGTTTTTCAAAATATCAGGGAACAGGAAATGATTTTATCATGATAGATAATCGTGATAAGTTGTTTGAAAAATCTAAAGAAGAGATTGCTTTTCTTTGTGATAGAAGATTTGGTATTGGAGCAGATGGACTTATTTTAATTGAAAGTCAATCTGATTTTGATTTCAAAATGAAATATTTCAACGCTGATGGCAATGAAGGTAGCATGTGTGGCAATGGCGGACGATGTGCCGTAAAGTTTGCTTCAGATTTGGGGATATTTAGTAAAAAAACCACATTTGTGGCAATTGACGGAGTACATTTTGCTTCAATTGAAAAAAATGAAGTGTCCTTAGGGATGATAGATACCAATGAAATTCAAGAAGTGAAGGATGGTTTTTTCTTAAATACCGGCTCCCCTCATTTGGTTATTATTGTTGAGGATGTTAATATAGTAGACGTAAAAAATTATGGATCTTCCATTCGATATTCAGATTTTTGGATGGAAAAAGGGGGGGTTAATGTTAATTTTGTTCAAAAAAATGGTGAAGATTCAATTTTTGTTCGAACCTATGAAAGAGGGGTAGAAGATGAAACATTTTCTTGTGGTACAGGAGTTACTGCATCGGCTTTGATAGCTAGTCAAATTTTAGCCATCAAATCTCCTTGTATAGTACAAACGTTAGGAGGAAAGCTCGGAGTAAGTTTTTCCATTGAAAATAATAATAAATTTAAGGAAATAATATTGAAAGGCCCTGCAAAATTTGTGTTTTCGGGTCAAATTTGATTTTTTTGATTTTTTTTGGCAAATTTCTTTGTCTATAAATAATTTTATACTTATCATTGTGGGCAAAATAAAAATTTCTTCAAAGATTCTTCCATTTTGCATCTCAAAACGAAATCAATCAATTGTATTTTTCGATTATTTCAAAATTATTTTACAAAATATTAATGCATTTTTTTGTACTTTAAAACCTACCTTTTGTTCTAAAACATAATATATATGTATAATCAAGAAGATTTGAAGATTAAACTTCTATCAGAATTAAAATCTATTGGCACCAGCTTAGGCATTGAATTTGATAAAACTACTGCCAAAAAGGACTTAGTTCAGAAAATAATTGAAGCGCAAGAATTAATTAATTCAGTAACTTCACCAAAGAAAGGGAAAGCATTGAAAGTTACCTCCAAAGTTCCAAAACCAACAACTTCATTACCAACTAATCCAATTGAAGAAAT
>DAIQBE010000411.1:0-3887 GCA_036781325.1 Leadbetterella sp.
TATGGATTCTTCTTCTTTTTGATTACTGGCTTTTATTTCTGTTTCCACAATATCTTTCATTGTTTCAGCTAATGAAACTATAGGAGTAACAGAATTCATGATTTCGTGCCTCAAAACTTTGGTGAGATTTTGCCAAGCTTCTAATTCTCTGACTTGCAACTCTGAACGAATGTTGTGAATGGCCACTAGCCTAATTTTTTTGCCTCTCATTTGAATTTCCGTAACAGAAAAAGACAAGTCGTTGTCAGATAAAGTCAAAAGTCTAGACTCTCCAGGTTTTAAAGAAACTATGCAATCATATAAAACTTGGCTTTGGTTTTCAATATCCTTTAAATGCTTTAGCCTATACACTTTTAGCAATTTATTGGCCTCTTGGTTATTAATTTCTATCTTTCCTTCTACATTGTAGGAGAGAATTCCGACATTTATCTGCTGAATAATGGCATTAATAAAATGAAGTGTAGCTTCTCTTTCTGCCCTGACAAGATTAAAGCTATTTATTACAGCATTTAAATCTGAGTTTAAATCTTTAAAGCTTTTCCCCATTTGGTTGTCGGCTTTAAATGTAATGGCAAAATCTTGATATTTAATAGACTCGAAAAGCCGTTTCATTTTACGATTGAGAGATGTTACATAGGTATATAGATTTAATACAGCTAAGCATTCTATTAGGAAAGCAAAAATCAATAGGGAATAGTTTTTTTGGAAAAAAGCCCAAGTCATAACGAAAGACCATCCTACGATAAAAGAAATTCTAAGGACAATACCGAGGCTAAATTTTTTCATAAATTAAACTTTTCTATCCTTCTATACAACGCTTGCCTGCTTATTCCCATTTCTTTTGAGGCATCGGTAATATTGCCGTTGTGTTTCTTTAATGTTTTAATAATCAACTGTTTTTCAAGGTCTTCTAAATAATACGTTTCTACTATTGAATCTGTTTCATTCGAGGATTTTCTGATAACAAAGTCTTCTTCTGCCAGCATGGTATTTTGAGTTACAATTACGGCACGTTCTATAACATGCTGCAGCTCACGCACATTTCCTGGCCAGTTGTAGGCTTTCAACTTTTTTAATAAGCCCGAGCTTATCCCTTTTAATTTTCTATTGTATTTTTTATTGTAAATCTTGAAAAAGTGCTCTGCTAACAGCAGCACATCGTCTTCTCTTTCTCTAAGCGGAGGCAGATGAATTTCAATAGTATTTATTCTGAATAGCAAATCTTGGCGAAATGTTTTTTGATCCACTCTTTCATAAATTGCTTCATTAGTAGCCGAAATTAATCGAGCATCAAAAGATAATGGCTTATTTGACCCTACCTTTGTTACCTGTCTATTTTGTAACACCGAAAGCAATTTTGATTGAAGTCCCAAAGGGATATTCCCAATTTCATCCAAAAATATGGTGCCACCATTAGCTTCTTGAAAACGCCCAGCCCGCTCTTCTCTAGCGTCTGTAAATGCTCCCTTTACATGACCAAAAAGTTCGCTTTCGAAAAGAGATTCGCTTATTGAACCTAAATCCGAATGAATAAAGGGCTTATCTTTTCTTTTAGAAAAAAAATGCAACTGCTTGGCAATTAGGTCCTTACCTGTCCCATTTTCGCCCAATATAAGCACATTGGCATCTGTTGGGGCTACTTGTTTAATAGTATCAAAAACCTTTTGCATTACCAGGCTATCTCCTATTACTTCCCCTCCTAGTCCCGCTTCTTTTACTGACTTTTCAGTGTCTTGCATAATCAATGAACCCGACAGTGTTTCTAAAAGCCTGTCGTTAACCCAGGGTTTTAATATAAAATCTGCAGCTCCATTTTTTATAGCTCTTACGGCCATTTCTATATCGCCATAAGCTGTAAAAAGAATAACTTTTTGTTTTTTGTTTTTATCCAAAATAAAGTCCAGCCAATAAAATCCTTCATCCCCCGTGTTTACATCCCGACTGAAATTCATGTCGAGCAAAATCAAATCGTACGTATAATTGTTTAACAAAAATGGTATTTTGGCAGGGTTTTTTTCTATCTCCACTTTCTTAAAATGCCTTTTAAGTAATAGCTTCGCAGCATTTAAAATATCTGCGTCGTCATCAATAATTAAAATACTATTTTCTTCCATTCCCCTTTTGGATTTATCAAAAAACTAATTTAAAACTTTTTTTTTACTAAAATCAACAAATTATATTATTCAATCCAACCATCCTTAAGTTTAACAATTCTATTTCCATAAGTAGCATTTATATCAGAATGTGTTACTTGGATTATGGTTACTCCATCTTTCTTATTTAATTCTGAAAAAATTTCCATAATATATTTCGCTTGGTCTGAATGCAAATTACCTGTGGGCTCATCCGCCAAAATAATTTTGGGCTCCGTCACTAAAGCGCGGGCTATGCCAACCAGTTGTTGTTGACCACCCGAAAGCTGGCTTGGGAAAAGGTCTTTTTTTGCCACCATTTGAAAACGGTCTAAAATATCTGCAACTCTGCTTTTTCGTTCGGCCGAAGCCATATCTCTATACAGTAAGGGTGTTTCGATGTTTTCATACACCGTAAGTTCGTCAATTAAATGATAGGCTTGAAACACAAAGCCCAAGGTGGAGCGATTTATTTCATTTCGTTTTTTTTCACTTAATGAGTTTATATCTTGTCCCAATAGTTCATAGCTACCTTCAGACGGCTCTTCCATCAAACCCAATATGTGTAAAAGAGTTGATTTGCCAGAACCAGAAGGCCCCATAATAGAAACAAATTCCCCTTCTTTAATTTCAAGGTTTATGTTTTTAAGCACAAAAGATTTCCCAAAGCCTAATGGGTAAAATTTGCCAAGATTTTTTAAAGCAATCATACATTAAATGTAAAAAGTTTAGATTATAGAAAATAAAAATTTTTACTTTAATGTAAGTCTAAAACTATGCCATGCTTACTAATGTACTTATTGTCAATAATTTAACAAAAAAATTGTATTCTATTTTGTCCGCAAACGGACATTGGTGTTCGATAGTAAGATAAAATTATTCTTTCTTTTATTACCTTACAATTATCCCTGGATAAGCGCTAGTTAGCCAACAACCAACCTGTTACACTTAATCTTTCTGCAAAGGTCTCTTTTACTTCATGCTCCAATAGTTCACTTTTAAAACAAACCATACGCCCTGCTATGGGCTCAATTTCTATTGCTTTTTCAATTCCATTTTCCTGAATATAAATAATCAGTTTGCCTCCATCAGAAGACACCCAACTTGAATTTAAATAATAAATTACAGACAAGATTCTGCCTTTTTGAGACTGAAAGGCATCTTTATGGCGGCGATAAAATTTGCCTTCCGGGTATTTGGCAAAATGAATTTCCGTTTCGTTTATCCCCAAATAGCAAGTTGTATTGAGGTAATTTACAAACGACTGGTTTTTATCTAAAAGCATTTTTTCTGCAGGGTCGCTTGAGTTAGATTCCAACCACAAAATTTCATCTCCTCTAATTAAGCTCGCATTGTGTGATTCACTAAGTTTTCCAATATTCGCTTTTTTAAATGCTCCGGCTGCAAAGCGATTCGAAAATCTATCTTTAAGAACTTCAACTTCTTGCATTGATAAAAAATCATCACAAATGGCATAGCTCTTTGAAACAATTCCATCAATAAGTTGTTCAAACTTACTTTCTTGATTCGACATATTAAACCCTAAAAACCTTGTATTTCTTGCAGATTCACAAGATTTTTTGGGTTTGTAGTATAAAGATAGAATAATGTTTTATAGCTAAACAACGTTTGAATAGAAACTAAATGGTATTGGAAAAAATTAAAGCCTATACTTTCATACAGAGCAGTCCAAATTTCTTAAATTGATTTTTATATTTACAAAAAAATTCTGCCCTTTTAATGAAAAAAACACTT
>DAIQBE010000412.1:0-3884 GCA_036781325.1 Leadbetterella sp.
ATTCTCAAAAAGCACTAGAAGCCCTTAAAGATATCACCAAATGTGCAGAAACTGGCCTTGGAAATTTATTGGAAAAAGCAATTCTAGCTGCGAAAGCTAGATGCACTTTAGGTGAAATATCGGAGGCCTTAGAGAAAACTTTTGGAAGGTATACTGCACAAATACAGTCTGTAAAAGGTGTATATTTAAAAGCTATGAACAAAGAAAAAATTTTTGAAGAGGCACAATCCTTAAGCCATGTTTTTGCGGAAATGGATGGAAGAAGACCGAGGATTTTAATAGCAAAACTTGGGCAAGATGGTCATGATAGAGGAGCAAAAGTAATAGCCACAGGATTTGCTGATATTGGTTTTGATGTGGATATTGGACCTTTGTTTCAAACTCCAAAAGAGGCTGCAAGACAGGCTATTGAAAATGATGTCCACATAGTTGGAATAAGTTCTTTGGCTGCAGGGCATAAAGCACTGGTCCCAGAGGTTATAGAAGAATTGAAAATTTTAGGCCGACCAGATATTTTTGTAATAGTAGGTGGAGTTATTCCTCCTCAAGATTATGAATTTTTATTAAAAGCGGGGGTGAAAGGCATTTTTGGAACGGGTACTTCTATTGCTCAAGCAGGAAAAGAAATTATTGAATTGTTAATTAAAGAATATTGATTTACTTAGAAGATAGTAGATTTTTATTCAGCTAAATAGAAAAAAATAGCCTGGTATTTAAAGTAATGATATGAGTAAGAAAAAGGAAATCTTAAAAGAAAAGCTGGCTAAGGCTCTATTAGGTGGCGGCAAATCTAGAATTGAAGCACAACATAAAAAAGGTAAGCTCACAGCAAGGGAGCGTATAGAAGTTTTATTGGATGAAAATTCTTTTGAAGAGATTGGAGCTCTAGTTATTCATCGCACCAAAGATTTTGATATGGAAAATCAAATTTATTATGGGGATGGGGTAGTAACTGGTTATGGAACTATTGACTCAAGAATTGTTTATGTGTTCTCTCAAGATTTTACGGTATTTGGTGGGTCACTTTCAGAAACTCATGCTGAAAAGATATGTAAAATCATGGATATAGCGTTAAAAAACGGGGCCCCCTTAATTGGGCTTAACGATTCTGGGGGGGCTAGAATTCAGGAAGGTGTCAGATCATTAGGAGGTTATGCTGATATTTTTTATAGAAATGTTAGAGCATCCGGTGTAATTCCTCAAATTTCAGCAATAATGGGTCCATGTGCTGGCGGGGCAGTATATTCACCTGCAATTACCGATTTCACATTGATGGTAGAAAATTCTAGTTATATGTTTGTCACAGGTCCAAATGTGGTTAAAACTGTAACTAATGAAGAAGTTAGTTCGGAGGAACTAGGTGGAGCAATGACACATGCCACAAAATCAGGAGTAACCCATCTAACGGCATTAAACGACTACGATTGCATTCAACAAATTAAAAGATTGTTGAGTTATATGCCTCAAAATTGCGAAGAAACCACTAAGAAATTACCCTACAAATTAGAAGATGAAATAAAAGATAAATTAGAAAACATAGTCCCAGAAAATGCCAATCAACCCTATGAAATGCGGGAAGTAATTTCTGAAATAGTCGATTATGAATCTTTTATGGAAATTCATAAGAATTATGCAGAAAATATTGTAGTTGGATTTGCAAGATTAGCTGGTAGGAGTATAGGAATTGTAGCAAATCAGCCCATGTGTTTGGCAGGAGTTTTAGATATTGATAGTTCTAAAAAAGCAGCAAGGTTTACTCGCTTTTGTGATTGTTTTAGAATTCCTTTATTGGTTTTAGTGGATGTGCCGGGATTTTTGCCAGGAACTGATCAAGAATGGCAAGGAATTATTACAAATGGAGCCAAGCTTTTGTATGCCTTAAGCGAAGCAACAGTTCCAAGAGTAACAGTAATTACTAGAAAAGCATATGGTGGGGCCTACGACGTGATGAATTCAAAACACATTGGAGCAGATCTAAATTTTGCATGGCCTGGGGCAGAAATAGCAGTAATGGGTGCAAAGGGGGCATCAGAAATTATTTTCAAAAAAGAGATAGCGGATGCTGATAATCCGCTGGAAAAATTGAATGAAAAAGAGGCAGAATATGCCAGTCTTTTTGCTAACCCTTATATTGCCGCGCAACGTGGGTTTATTGATGAAGTTATTGAACCTCGGTTTACGCGTAAAAAACTCATAAAGGCTTTTCACATGTTAGAAAACAAAGTAGACCATTTGCCAAAGAAAAAACATGGGAATATACCTCTATAAGAAAATCCTATTGCATAATAACTTTTATAAATTATTTTTGAAATCAATTGTTTTGGTAAAGAATAATTAATAAAAAAACCGGCAAACTTCATTCAATGTATATATTTAGGCGAATTTAGTATCAAAATCAAGGCATAAAATCAAACCATTTTTCAATAAAAATACTCAGCAAAATGTTAAAAAAAGTAGTAATCTCTATAGTTGTACTTATCGCAATTTTCACCTTGGCTTTTTTCACTCCTCCTTTTGCTCATATTCGTAATTTTGTTTCATGGGGAAAACATACCATTTTTGATTATAGAACTCACCCTACTAGATTAGTTGAAAATGGCAATAATCCTCAGTTTTGGCCTTTAGATTCTAATTATAATCAAATTCAAATTCCAGATTCACTTTTAAATACAATTGATACTAATAATACCCATGCTTTTTTAGTCATTCAAAATGGTAAATTATTATTTGAAAAATATTGGGATGGATATACAAAAGACAGCATTAGTGGCTCTTTTTCTGCGGCTAAAAGTTTGATTTCAATGCTGATTGGTATTGCAGAAGCCGAAGGAAAAATAAAAAGTATTGAGGAACCTGTAGCTAATTACCTGGAACATTTTAAAAGCGAAGGCTTAGAAAAGGTCAAAATCAAAGATCTATTAACTATGAGTTCAGGAACAAATTATAATGAAAAAGATGCAAGTTATTTTAGTTTAAATGCAAAAGCCTATTATGGAGAAAACCAGGAGGATTTATTGCTGGGCTTAAAGTATAAAGAGACTCCGGGGCGAAATTGGGAATATCGTAGTGCAGATACACAAGTGTTAAGTTTTATTTTGGAAAAAGTATTTGAAAAGTCCATTTCCCAGCTTGTTTCTGAGCGTTTCATGATACCTATGGGGGCTGAAAATGACGCAAAATGGTTGTTAGATGGGGAACAAAAGCATGAAAAAGCATTTTGCTGCTTCAATGGAGTGGCCAGGGACTATGCTCGTTTTGGTGAACTCATGTTGAGCAATGGAAAATGGAAAGGGCAACAATTAGTACCAGAGGCCTATATGATGAAGGCATTGAAACCGGCATCTTATTTAAAGGATCCCACGGAAAATAACCAAGCCGTTGATTTTTATGGGTATCAGTTTTGGATAGTAAATCACCGAAATATGAAAATACCTTCAATGAATGGTCTTTTCGGGCAATATGTTTATGCAATAAAAGAGAAAAACGCTATTGTCGTTAGACTAGGAGAAACAAAAGTGGTTAAACCAACGCATCATTATCAGCCAGAAAACTTTGTTTATATAGATGCTGCAATGTCTATATTGAAGTAAATTTATGTTTACTTATAAAAAATAAAAGCATTGATAATTGGATGAAATTAAATTTTATTCAATAGTTTGTAATTTTTGAATCCCCCAATTACAAATCCATTAAGTATATTTTCTTCTATCCAAATTAAAATTCGATATTTGAGTTTTTCATGTTTCATTTTTGGCCTATTAATTACAGTCATCCCACTATATCGAAGTACGTTTTTCCAATTCAAATCTTTAATTCTTAGCTGCATCAACGCTGGATGTGTTTTTTTGTATATTTTACAATAATCCATTCTTCCGTAATCGAAA
>DAIQBE010000413.1:0-3877 GCA_036781325.1 Leadbetterella sp.
GTAGGCAGCACAAATCACAAAATCTGGTTTTATTTTTTCAATATGAAACTCCATGGCACCAATGTGTTGAGTGCCGTCAATTATCAAAAGAACGTCATTTTCTTTACACTTTTTACTAATTTCATCCAGATTAAAATAAGTGCCATCAGCCCAATGTGTGGGAGAAAGACAAACCAATAGTGCATCTTTTTTTAAGGCGTTTAGCAGTTTTTCATTCCATTTCTCACCTCTATTTTCCAAAGTTTCAGGAGCTGAAATAGTTTCTATTTTCAAATTTGGTCTTTCAGAAATTAATTCATGCCAGCCATACACGTCACTTGGAAATTCGTCACCAATAAGTACAATTTTTGATTTATTGGATGGAATTTGCTTTTTTAGTATGTTTTTGACCACTACAGCTATGCCATAGGACACCGAGGGCATTATTGCAATGTTGGCAGAAGAGGGGCAATTAATTAATTTAGCAAACAAATCCCTTACAATTTCGGCATTTTCGAAAAAATCTGCAGAGGTTATTTCTTGAGGCTGAGATTTTCGCAATAAGCCCTCTATTCCAGCAAGTTCCGTGACTTTTGGAGTTGGAGACATAGTTGCACAATTAAGATAGCAAATATCTTTTGGTAATGAAAAAAAATCCTTTTTATCGGTCATTCAATCAAATTATCTCTTACAAAATCTTTCTATAGTACTTACAATTAAGAAGTTAGCCGCTTTATTTGAAAATATTGAAATCAAAAAATTTATATTAGATTTTACGCATAGCCACCGGATCCCAATTAATGGCTTTTTTCTGGAAATAACTCTCGTTGCAAGCTAAAACGGGAGCAGCAGCACGAAACCCAAAAATAGGGTCTTCGATGGTGCCTTGGCTACCTTTACGTATGTTTTCAAAGAAATTTCCGAAGTGGTTTGCGTGTTCATCAGACCCAGCTTCTGGAGTAAATTTTACTTCTTTGATAGGTTCTGCTTTTCGGTCTGCTTCCGAAAATCTTGCGTTGTATTCTTTCTCGAATTCTTTTTGTTGAGCATCTGAAAATGTAAAATAGCTATCATAGTTGCCAAAACCGGGTGCTTTAGGAAGTTTCTTTTTGCTTAAAGTAAGTCCATTTCCTGAGAAGTCTATCTGTCCTTCTGTGCCTATAATTCTGGTATTATTGTTTATGGTTCCTGCATTGGCAAAATTTACACGTAATACCATTTGGAACTCCTCGTGAGTTGCCGCTTTTGGGTAATCTAAAATGGCTACCATTACGTCTGGCACATCACGGCCCTCTTTCCAATATCTTAAACCGCCCGATGCAAAAATCCTATTGGGTCCTTTAGAATCAACCACATAATGCACTCCAGTAATTAAGTGAACAAAAAGGTCGCCAGCTACACCTGTCCCATAGTTTTTATAGTTTCTCCAACGGAAAAAACGATTAGCATCGAATGGCATTTTAGCGGTGTCTTTCAGGAAGGTGTCCCAATCTACCGTAGTTTTAGAAGCATCGGTGGGAATGGAATAATTCCAGGCCCCTATAGCACTAAAACGGTCTGAATTAGATTCTACATAATTTATTGAACCAATATCTCCCGCAGCAATGATCCGTTTGGCTTCTTGAAAAACGCTTCCACTGATTCTTTGACTACCTACTTGCATAGTTTTTCCTGACTTTTTCCAGGCATTAATTACAGGCATACCCTCATTAATGGCTTGTACCATAGGTTTTTCACAATATACATGTTTCCCAGCTTGCAAAGCATCAATAGTAATTTTGTCATGCCAATGGTCTGGTGTAACAATAAGGACAGCGTCGATGTCTTTTCTTTGAAGAATTTCTCTATAATCGCGAGTCACAAACATATCGTTCCCAAAGGTTTGCTTTACTCTTTCGAGTCTTCCTGTGTATAAATCGGCTGCTGCTACAAACTCTATTCCTTCGTTTTTGAGTGCGGCTTTGGTGTCATAATGTCCCTGAATTCCCATTCCTATAGTGGCAATCCGGATTTTATCATTGGGGCTTATGGCAAGGCTTTTAATAATTGAAAAAGGTTTTGCGACATGGCTAATACTTGAAAGTGCAGCCACACTTCCTACACTTTTAATAAATTTTCGTCTAGATGTTTCCATTTTGATTTGGTTGAAAGATTAGATAAACAAAAGTAAATAAATCTTTTAAAAAACATTGAGTTTATTTAATTCAATAGATAAAAAAAGCACCTCATTATTGCTAATGAGATGCTAAGAGTGGTATAGGGTTTTAGGGTAAAATACGATATTTTAAATCCAATTTTTTCTTCTTGAATTTGAATAAATTTTATTTAGACTTTTGCTTTTTCAAAAATTCTCCGAAAAGTAATATTTATTTTTTAAATAATTATAAAATAAAAGGAGAATTTTTATTTTTTTGCTGGTTTTGATTGCCGAAATTGATTTTTGTCATGTTTTCATTTTAAAATATATTGCAACTTGCCTCAAAAATTTGAGCTTAAAAGCGTTCAATTTTTGATAAAAATGGTTTATTTTTAAAATTTTGAACATGGTATATTTGAATAAAAAACTTAGCAATCAGATTGTTTGGTTTAATAGGTTGGCTCTTTTTGTGGTTTTTTTTTGGTTTGGTTTTTTAAAAATATTTGGTGCCTCTCCAGCCAAAGACTTGGTGTCGCATTTACACAGAGTTACTATTTCTAATTTAATATCAGCAGAGCCATTTTTTATTTTCCTTGGCATTTTGGAATGTGTGATTGGATTAATTTGGCTTTTCCCCCAACTAACTAAAATGGCATTCTTTCTATTTTTGTGCCAAATGTTCACCACATTTTTACCTTTAATATTCCTAACTTCAGAAACTTGGCAAGAGAACTATGGACTTACTTTAGCTGGTCAATATATCATTAAAAACGTGGTGCTAGTAGCTTCAGCTTACACAGTTTATGCTATAGAAAATAACAAAAAAAATTAATGCATGTCAAATCATATGAATGGTTTTTTCCAAATGAAAGCCACAAACAGCCCGAATTAAGATTTTTTATCTAAAAAAAATAATACAAACAATTTTTTCATAAAACTTACCAACCAATAAATCCGATTGGAGTTATGCCATTGAGCCTTAAATAACAAACGCATTGCCCTCTGTGATGTATAATGTGATTTTCTAAAGCGTAAAATAGCCTCCAAACTGGAATGTCTTCATTAGCAAAAGGCTCCATTTTATTTAATGTTTCTGTTTTTGTTGCCATTATGGTATCCAGTACCCACTTGTAAAACGCTTTAATTTCAGTCTCCAATTCACTTTTCGAAAGGTTTTTCCAAAAGTCCTTTATTTTTGCCTTGGCATCGTTTGGATTTTCTATTTTTAACCTACCACAAATTTGTGAAGTATTATAAGTGATACAATGTACAAATTGAGTTCTCCATGAATAAGACTCTGGAGTATATTTCCATTCCATCTTTTCTTCAGGCATTTGATTGTAGAGCTTTAACGTAAAGGTTTCTGAGCTTTTCCAAGCCGAAGTAAACTCTTCTTTAAAATAGGTCAATTCATTCTTGGAATTTAGCGGAAATCCTAAAAGACCCACTCCTAATGTTTTTAATGCATTTTTTCTTGAAATTTTCATTACTTTATTTTAAGGTTTTCAGTTCTAAAGTTAAATTTACTGAATAGCTTTGATTTCAGCACTGAGATTTTTTTTAAATGTCATCATGGCTATGAAACTTATCATTCTAAATCCTTTTTTGTCAAAAATAAAATCTAAAACACTGTTTTTGTTGGTCTTAAGTTTTTGAATAACAATTTAACCATCGTTTTTTTTGTCCGAATTTCAACAAATATAGATTTTTTACCACAGTAATCTCCAACGGTTTTCCTGTGTTTTTACTAAAAGCTTGGTC
>DAIQBE010000414.1:0-3861 GCA_036781325.1 Leadbetterella sp.
CCTATCGAGATAGGTTTGCAGATGATCGGAAATAGGTGGGGCGGCCTACCGATGAAGCAACGGGGGTCGCCTTCGACTTTTATTGAAGCCGATTTTCTAATGAGTTTTTTGGGATTTTTGTATAAATTGCTAAAAAATTTAATTTTAATCCTAAAGATTTTCTATGAAAACCTATACAAAGCTCAATTCGCTGTCTTGTATTTTATTGTTTTTTTATAATTCTACTTTATTCGCACAAGATTTTGATACATTAAGCATTGTTGAAAGAGGTGCGAAATTGATTCAAGTTTCAAATCAGTTTAAGTTTACCGAAGGTCCTTCTGCAGATAAAAATGGAAATATTTTTTTTACAGATCAACCCAACAATAAAATATGGAAGTATGATACCAATGGACAACTAAGTGTTTTTTTGGAAGAATCCGGGAGGTCAAATGGATTATTTTTTGACAAAAAGGGCAATCTTTTTGCCTGTGCTGATGACAAAAATGAACTATGGAAAATCTCAAAAGATGGAAGTCATTCCGTAGTGCTAGATAATTTTATGTCTAAAAAATTTAATGGACCTAATGATCTTTGGATAGATAAAAAAGGAGGTATATTTTTTACAGATCCGTATTATCAGAGAGTGTATTGGAGTAGAAAAAAAGCTGAAATGGATGCGCAAAGGGTATATTATTTACCAAAAGGCCAAAAGCAAGCTATTATTGTGGAGGAAACTTTAAAACAACCCAACGGTATTGTTGGGAGTAAAGACGGAAAACACTTGTTCGTAGCAGATATAAAGGATAATAAAACCTATAGATACGATATTGGGGAAAATGGAAAATTGCTAAATCGTATGTTATTTGTTCCTCAAGGCTCCGATGGAATGGAAATAGACAATGTAGGAAATTTGTATTTAACAGGAAAAGGAGTAACCATATATAACCAAAAAGGTGAAAAAATAGGGAAAATCCCTGTTCCATCAAATTGGGTGGGCAATATATGTTTTGGCGGTAAAAATAGAAATATATTATTCATAACTGCTTCAGAGTCAGTTTATACTTTAAAAATGAATGTGAAGGGAATACATTAACAAAAAACTTTGTTTTGTTTTTTTAACTAATACATGCTTTTTATGACTTATCTATTTTTAGTTTTAATTCTTTTGGCTTTAATAGTATATTTAATTTTAAATTTGCCTCAATTTGGAAGAGCACCTGCTAAGGAAAGACAAAAAATAATCTCTAATTCTGAAAATTTTCATAAAGGAAAATTTAGAAATCAGAGCATCACTCCTCAATTTGCGAAGGGTATTACTATGTTTGATGTAATCAAAAACCAATTTAAAAATCATCCGAATAGAAAGCCTAACCAAGCCATTCCCTCTATTTCTACTGATTTATCTAGTTTACCTTTAGATAAAAACGCATTAGTTTGGTTTGGTCATTCCTCTTATCTTTTGATTTTAGAAGGGAAGCGAATATTAGTGGATCCAGTTTTTAGTGGTTTTGCTTCTCCTTTTTCTTTTGCTATTCCAGCTTTCGATGGATCTAATACCTATCAAGTCGCTGATATGCCTGAAATTGATATTTTAATGCTGACGCATGACCATTTTGATCACCTCGATTATAAAACCATAAAAGCTATAAAATCTAAAGTAAAATCTATAATAACCACTTTGGGAGTAGGGGAGCATTTAGAAAAATGGGGGTATGACAAAAGCCTAATTTCTGAGTTAAATTGGAATGAAAGTTTAAATATTGATCAAAACATAGTATGTATCGCTAAACCGAGTCGGCATTTTTCAGGAAGAACCATGAAAGGTCAAAATACACTTTGGGCCTCCTTTATTCTCAAAAGTCCTAAGGAAACTATTTATATTGGAAGTGATTCAGGATATGATTCACATTTTACAACAATTGGTGAACAATATGGGCCTTTTGACCTAGTAATTTTAGAAAATGGACAATATAATGACCATTGGCCATATATTCATATGACTCCCGCCGAAACCGTTCAAGCGGCTAAGGATTTGAAAGCAAAAAAGCTTTTTCCGGTACATTGGGGTAAGTTTGCATTAGCATTCCACCCTTGGAATGCTTCCATTTCAGAACTAACTCGTATTTGTGAGGTTGAAAATCAAGCCTATTTCACAGCGAAAATTGGAGAGCTTGTGGATTGGAATTCAAAGAAAGAGGGTGAAAAATGGTGGGAACAAATGGGATGATATTTTTTGTGAATCAAAGTAGAATAATTTTTTTTCGACGCGGGATCACTTTGACGACTAATCTACAAATCAATTGTCCTAAATGTAAGGTTTATTCTTGGTTTACAGATGCGTTTGGTTGGTGGAAGCCGGTGTAACCAATTGGATTGTGTAGTGTCTTTCATCACCAATAAGCTGCCATGTTCTAAAATCACCGAAACAATTTCTTTGGTTTCTTTATGTTTGAAGGCAAATTTACGTTCGGCCCCAAAACTCAAGGAACCAATGGCACCATTTTTCTTTAAATCTTTTTCCCCATCGCTATGCCAAGCCATTCCTTCTTCGCCTGAATGATATAAGTTAAGTAAACAAGAATTGAATGTTTCGCCCGTTTTTTCTTCGGCAATCCTTTTTAATTCTAATAATTCTTTAGTCCATGGTAAAGCCCGTTTGGTGGTGTTTGAATAGGTGTATTCATAATCTTTGTCCCCATACCAAGCTACTTTTCGTTTGGTAATGATCAATTTCCCATAAATTATCGCTTGGTCGTTTTTCCATTCAATAGTATTCATTAAACTGTCGAAATATTCATTGGCTCGCTGGAACGACCAAAGTTTGCCGTAATAATTTACGATTCCTCCGCTAGGCAATAAGTTACTTGTGTTATCTATTTCTCTTTCAAATAAATCCATTTATCCTATGTTGTTTTCAAACAATGCCCACGAGGTCGACAGACGTTTTTTCTGGCTTCAATTTCCGATTCAAAGAGAACTCGATTCTCTTTATTCATTCGCTTTTCTGTTTATAGGTAAAACTTTTTAGCGTTATTAAACTATGATTTAATACATATCCAACAACTGTGAAAGCGAAGAGATGGAAGAAGAATGATTGGACTCGGCGGTCTCGTCTAAATGAATAGCTTTTATGCCCGCTAGACTAGCTCCTTCAATATCGGCTACTAAATTATCACCAATCATTATCACTTCGTTTTTTTCTGCCCCAATTTCTTTTAATGCATATTCAAATATCTCTTTTTCTGGTTTTCTGGCCCCTGCCACATCAAAAGTTATTATTTTTTGAAAATAATGCAAAATGCCTCCACTTTTAAGTTTATTCGTTTGTATGTCTAAATATCCATTGCTGACAATATGCAATTGGTAATTTGCTGATAAGTAGCTAAGCACTGCTTCTGCATCTTTAATTAAATGCCCTTTTTGAGGAAGTTTTTGAAGAAAAATGGAATTGATTTCCAAAGATTTTTCATCCGTAATTTGCCAACCTAAGGTATCAAAAACAGCCTTGAATCGTGTGATTCGTAAATATTCGTGACTTATTTGGCGAGTATCAAGTAAGAACCAAAATTCCTTGTTTATCCTCGAAAAAGTGGTGTTGAATTCTTCAAAATTAATGTATTCTGGTATTTCTTCTCGATAACTGTAAAAGATTTCTTCCAGACATTCTGTAGAATTTTTTTCAAAATCCCACAGCGTATGGTCTAAGTCAAAGAAGAGATGCTTTGGTTTCAATTTATGCAATTATCAGGCGTTCTACAGGCTGGTTGTTTACCAAGTGGCTTTCTATTATTTCTTCTACATCTTCCAATTGAACTTTGCCATAATGCACTCCTTCTGGGTACACAACCAGCGAAGGGCCAAGCGCACATGTATCTAAAC
>DAIQBE010000415.1:0-3838 GCA_036781325.1 Leadbetterella sp.
ATTAATAACACTTTAAATTAGTTTCACCCTAGCTTTTCCAAAATAATAATTTTCAAAAATTATTTTTAACCACTTTTTACAAACAAAATTTTAAAAAAAATATATTTAGTAAAAAAAATATTCGTTTAGAAAAGACATCATCACCTAAAAATGAAAATTTTATTCTTTGTATTTGCGTTTGTATTTCCATCAAAAAAAGTAGAAGATGAAAAAAAATGGATATTTTTAAAAGAGAAAGACGGAATAAAAATTTACTATCATCAATCTTCAAAAAATACAATAAATGAAGTTAAAATTGTGACTACTTTCAAAACAAATTTAAGCACTATTACGGAGGTTTTTAAAGATGTAGAATCGTATCCAAAATGGGTATATAAAGCCCAAAATTCAAATATTGTAAAAAAAATCAACCCTTTAGAAATTGAATACTATAATCATTTAGATTTTCCTTGGCCTATTGATGACAGAGAAATAGTAATTCATAATACAATTTCCCAAAATCAAAAAACTAAAGTACTAATTTCTGTTTCTTATGCTTCAACTACTTTAATCCCAAAAAATGATAAATTTGTTAGAATTACAAATTTTAATTCAAAATGGACATTTATTCCTTTAAACAATGGACTTGTTAATGGGGAATATGTTTTTAAATCTGACCCAGGGGGAAATATTCCGGTATGGTTAATAAATTTAAGTTTAGATGAAGGCCCAATTAAGACTATAACAAATTTTAAAAAACAGTTGGCACTACCTCAATATACAAAAATCAACAGTTTGAATATTTTGAATTAAAAAAAATGCATCCTTTGTGCTTGAAAAGATGCATTTTTTTTAGCTTACTACTATATATTTTTTTTCTTCATCTCTCTCATAGCAAAATCTACTGCCCGAGCTGTAAGAGCCATATACGTTAATGAAGGATTTACGCAAGATGCCGAAGTCATGGCTGCACCATCTGTTACAAAAACATTAGGAACTGAATGCAATTGATTATTTCCATTCAACACGGAGGTTTTTGGATCTCTTCCCATTCTAGCGGTACCCATTTCGTGTATTGCTTGGCCAATGTAAGACTTATTATCGAACGCTCTGACATTCTTCAATCCTGATTTTTCAAGCATTTCTTGAGCATCATTCATCATGTCAATCCGCATTTTAGCTTCGTTCTCTTTAAACTCCGCATCAAAAACCACTAAGGGAATTCCCCATTTGTCTTTATCGGTTTTATGTAAATACATTTTATTTTCAAAGTAAGGTAAAGTCTCTCCGAAACCTCCAAGATTCATTCTCCATGGGCCTGGATGGGTAAGCTCTTCTTTCATTTCAGCACCAAAAGCTTTTTCCCCCACATTTCTATTCCAGCTACCTCTACTTCCACCACCTTGGTATCCAAAACCTCTCACATAATCTCGCTTATCGTTTCCAAGATTTCTATACCTTGGCACGTAAATTCCATTTGCCCTTCTTCCTATAAAATATTTATCGGTATCTCCTTCCCATTCGCCGCTTGCCCCAATTCTGAAGTGATGATCCATTAAATTATGTCCAAGTTGACCAGAATCGTTGCCTAATCCGTTAGGAAAACGATTTGAGATGGAGTTCAATAATACAGCCGTAGAACCTATAGTGCTTCCATTTACAAAAACTATTTTAGCATAATACTCTTTAGTTTCCATAGTTTGAGTATCAATAATTCTTACTCCAGTGGCTCTGTTTTTTTGTTCGTCATACAGTATTTCTTGTACTACTGAATCGGGTCTAACAGTTAGCCTTCCTGTTTTCATAGCTGCCGGTAAGGTAGAAGACTGGGTACTAAAATAAGCCCCATAAGGGCATCCCAACGAGCATTTATTTCTATATTGGCAAGCCGATCTTCCAACACCTGTTTGAGCTTTTTGAGCTTCAGATAAATTTGCTACTCTACCAATCGTCATTACACGACCTGGAAAATTTTTCTCAATTCTCTTTCTAACTTCTTTTTCAACACAATACATTTCCATTGGAGGCAAAAAATCAGAATCTGGGAGTTGAGGCAAGCCCAATTTCTCTCCAGAAATACCAACAAATTTTTCAACATAAGAATACCAAGGAGCAATTTCATTGTATCGAATAGGCCAATCCACTGCGATACCATCTTTTAGATTTGCTTCAAAATCTATATCACTGAGCCTGTAACTCTGGCGCCCCCACATAATAGACTTCCCTCCTACTATGTCTGGCCTATACCAATCGAACCTTTTTTCTTCTTTGTATAAAGCATCCGTATCTTTCATCCAAAACTTTTCCGTATTTTCATTATAAGGATAATCTCTTGAAAGTTTTGGGTGAGATTCTTTTTGAGCTACTGTTAAACGCCCGTTATATAACGTATCCCAAGGGTTTTTCATGGCAGTTTCGTACCCTGAAACGTGCTCTAATTGCTTACCCTTATCTAACATTAATACTTTTAAACCTTTTTCTGTAAGTTCTTTAGAAGCCCATCCTCCTGATATTCCTGAGCCAATTACAATGGCATCAAAGGTTTGATCTTTTACTGCATCTATATTTAAATTCATTTTTTTTAATTTTGAAAGATTGAAGATTATACTATTTTGACCAATGAAATTTTTATAAAGCCCACGCTTTTTGATCTTTTTCTAAAGGTACGCATCCATTAAATTTTCCTGGAATAGGGTCATAGGCCAAAGCTTGAGTAGCACCAATTTCAGAAGTAAAATATCCTGTTATGGTCAAATCTTTCATTTGCCTAAAAAAATCTTTGTTGTAAACGGTAGAATCTTCGACCATTTCGTTTTTTTGGTCTAGTTTTAAGTCTAAAAACCCTTTACCAAATTTCGATTTGCTATCTTCATTTAGCTTATTTAATCCGGCAAAGAATTTTTCTTGGTCTTCTTTTAAATAGCAATCTCTCATAACTCTAATTATGAAGTTTTGAGCCCCTGCCTCTTTAGCTCCGGGAGTTTTAGTAGCAGGAATTATTACATCTGCAACTTCAGCGATAAGGCTTTTTTGTAAATCTGTTATGTCTAAATTGGGAGTAGCATTTAAGACTTCGCCCATGGCTCCAGCCATTAAAGGGGCAGACATGACGCCGCCCAACATCATAGTTACTCGTTGAATGAGTTCTCTTCTATTCATTATTAAATTTAAAATGGTTGAAATTAAATGGCAAAGTTATTTAATAAATGATAATTTCAAAGCCACATTTTTAATAAAATTTTTCGATTTAGGTCATTTATAACGAGGAGAAAAAAAATGTTTTTTTTTTAAAGAAATCATGATACTTTTTTCAAACCAAGAAATTACAAAATTGATCATTAAAAGCACAAAATTGAAAGTACTATTTTATTAGAAATAGCTTTAAAAAAATGAATTTGAAATGCGAAAAGCATAATAGTAAGTCCAAATATTAAATGGAGATAATTGAAATGAAATAAATGAGCTACCAATAAACTATTAATTTTCTTTTAAATCCAAAATCAGCAACACTTCGTAATTGATTTAAAAATACTATAGTTTAATTTTTAGCATTGAAAAATTAGACCTGAAAAGTGTAAAAGTTCTTTAAATATTTGCTAGAATTTGAATATGGAATACAATTCTAACTTAAAATTTAAGAACACGAAAATATTATTTATGAGACTAATTATTTGTTTACTTTTTTTCTCTTTACCTAGTGTCGCTCATTTAGGAATACTGAAAGGGGAGGTTTTGGATAAGCAAACTTCTCTACCTTTAAGAGGAGTAAATATTATAATAGAAGGGTTGAAACTAGGAACAATAAGTGACGAATTAGGATTTTTTATGATTAATGATGTTCCTTCAGGAGTGTACAGTA
>DAIQBE010000416.1:0-3832 GCA_036781325.1 Leadbetterella sp.
CTATTTCCGATCATCTGCAAACCTATCTCGATAGGTATTTCGATGCTCGTCATAGTAATTTTACAAAATATTATTTCGCCAGAATGTCTATTGAGTTTTTTGAGTTAAAAAACCTGTTTTTTTATGAATTTAATTAGAAAAGTCTTTACTTTTATTTTGATTGGAATTGTGAGAATTTATCAATACGGCATTTCTCCCTATTTTCCAGATGCTTGCAGATACCAACCCACTTGTTCTCAATATATGATAGATAGTATAAAAGAATGGGGTATATTAAAAGGGGGATGGCTAGGTTTAAAGCGAATTGGCTCGTGTCATCCATGGGGTGGGCATGGGTATGATCCTGTAAAAAAGAGAAATCAAAAATAATTACATTAAAGGTTTATTCTATTTTTCTTGGATTTAAGGATAGATAAAAAAACAAAAATAACCCTGTTGACAAAGTCAAAACAATACTTAAAATTTGATAGAAATTAGGTTTTATCACCCAAATTGCTCCAATAAATTGAACAACAAGAATTATATACAGAAAGTTAGCTATAGCTTTTCTTGGTAATTTAGAAACTACATAAGAACCTAAGGGAGCAAAAATTATTACAAAAGGAATGCAAGCTATCCACATTTCAAAAGCTTGTGATTGAAAGTCCTGAATTATAGCGAAGTGTAGAAAAAACCCTAAGATGGTTTCAATAGTCATAATAACTATAGAAGAAGGTACAGCTACTTTTTCATTGATTCCATAATAAATTGTCATTAAACAAAATGTAAATATATTAATCCCAGTCCCAAAAATCGATGAAATAACTCCACCTATTAATCCAAATACTAATAGTTTAGCACGGTCTGACTGTTGAAATCGTTGAATAGAATCATAAATTATTCTATCTTTTTTTCTATTTTCTTTCCATAAAACCAATCCAAAACTTAGCCATAAAGAAACAAAAAACAATTTAGCCATTGGAGGAGATACCAATGGAACAATATAATAGGTTCCGAGAATTAAACCTAAGGCTCCCCCTACACTTACGTATTTTATATAATTCCAATCTACTTTTAACTTTAACCCAAAAATCAATAGAGAAGCGGAGGTCATTCCTATACTTTGAATAGCAAATGCAAAATTTCTTGCAACATCAGGCGGAATCTTTAGCAATAAAGTGAAAACCGGATAGGCTACTGATGCGCTACCTTCAGGACTTGAACCCGCTATAAAAGACCCAAAAATCATGGTAATTACCGCCCATATATGCTTATTTATGTAATAAAATAATTGATTTTGAATTACGTAGTTTAGCCAAATAGTAATAACTACAGTAAAAAACAATACATAAAGTTTAGGTATTTTTGAAAATTTGGGTTTTGTCATTCAATCCACAATAAATTCGTTTGAACAAATATATGTTAGAAAGCAATATTTTCAATTTTCAAATCTAGAATAATTCCAATAAAAAAAAATCAAACTATTAAATAATCAATAACGATAGACAACACTCAAAGCTCTTTCAAAATTACTATATAATCAATTTCTAGTGTCCAATTAAATTAAGAAATCGGATGACAGCAACATAATCACCTAAAAAATATTTCTCTTTGAGGTCCGTCTATACTCTTTAAATTGGCCTTACCAATTGAAAATTAGCTTAAAAAAAAGTTTAAATCTTTTAAATTGAGAATACTTAATGAAATTAACAAAAAATTTATCTTTATTTTTGAAAAGCATTTAACAAAAAAATAAATTAAAACAATTTCAATGGCAAAATCTGGCGATATTTTAGATCAACTTTTGGAGCAAATGACAGATTTGAACAAAAAAATGGCTAATTTTTCTTTACATCAGTTGAGCATGGTAGAAAACTATGAAATTTTAATGCAAAACCAAACAAAAGTGGCTGATAATCATGATATAGTAGTAAAAAATCAAAATACCATAATTAAAAATCAGGGAATAATTACCCAAAACCAATCTTCAATTATTCATAACCAAGGAGTAATTGTAAAAAATCAAGCTTACCTTAAAACATTTCTTTATGCTCAGACAGAAATATTAACATTACTAACAAACAAGCCTAAAGAAATCATTGCTAAAGAAATTACTGATTTCTTTGAAACAGCCCAGCTGGAAATCTCCAAAGGCTTTGAAAATCCAGTGGGTGAGTAAAACGCTATCTTAAAATCAGCCTAATTTTATCTTCCAATAAGAGTATTTGACTTTTTAGTAGCTCTATTTCAGAAAACTTACTCTCTTTCAACTGATCCTGAAGCCGCATTTGTAATTGTAATCCTTCCACTTTTTGTTTGTGCAATCGAAGCTCCAACATCAATTCATATTTTTGCTTTTCCAGAACTTCAGAAAATTCTTTCGCTAAATTATATTTTTGATTTAAAGATATATCTGACACTATTTTCAATTCATCACTTTGATTTTTTTCCAAAATATCGGAAAATTCTAAATTATCAATACTTGTCCCAAAATATTCGGCTACCTTCCTACAGATAGCTAAAGAAGGAGAAAACTTATTGTTCTCATAATCAGAAATAGCACTTTTACTAACGTTTAAAGCCTCTGAAAGATCTTCAAGTGTCATTTTCTTGTATTTTCTTAAACTTTTTAGGTTCTCTGAAAAATAGCTTTTTCTCATAACTATTAATAATTTAATTCCAATATTTTGGATTTTGACATTGTCTTTCTAATTTTACAACCAGAATAATCGAAACATATAAATCAAAATTAATTATTCTATTTTTATTCCTATTAGCATTTTTGAAAAAACAAATTTTATATGAGAAAAATAGTACTTAGTATTTTCCTATTTTACTTCCTTTCTAAAGAGATAAAAGCTCAAATGCCACACGATGCAATATATATGCCCAAGAAAACTATCTGCTTGGCGGTTACTTATACCCACAGTAGCTGGAAAGAATATTGGGAAAATACATTGAAACGCGATAATTTAAATATGGGTGTAATGTCCACCCAAAGCGTAATGCCTATGGTAGCCTATGGAATTTCCGATAAATTAAATTTGATTGCTTCCGTGCCTTATATCTGGACAAAAACTAGTGCTGGAAATTTAATGGGGCAAAAGGGTATTCAAGATTTTAATTTGTGGCTTAAATATAAACTAATTGAAAGCAAAGGCCTTTCAGTTCACGGGGTTGTGGGTGGTTCTGCACCTTTTAGTAATTATATTCCAGATTTTCTACCTATGTCTATTGGCCTTCAAACAAAAAGCGCCACTGGACGTATAATTGCAAGTTATTTACATAAATCTGGCTTTTATCTAACAGCTCATGGAAGTTATGTTTTTAGAAGCAATATAAAGGTGGATAGAGACGCCTATCAAGCAGACTTTAGGGTATATAATACAAATGAAGTACGAGTTCCAAATGCTACCGATGCCAGTGCAAGACTTGGTTGGATTAAAAACCAAGGGCGAATACAAGCAGAGCTATTTATAGACCAGTTTTCGTGCGTTGGTGGTGATAATATTCGCAGAAATGACATGCCATTTCCTACCAATAATATGCAAATGACAAGTGCTGGTTTTTATAGTAAATACCAGCCCAAAAACATAGGATTAAACCTAAGAGTCGCAAAAGTGCTGCAAGGTCTTAATGTGGGGCAATCTTTGAGCTATTCGTTAGGCCTTTTGTATCAAATAAATTCTATAAAATAATAGTTTCTTTTGCCTTATTAAGTTCACTTTTTATTCTATCTTCTACTTCTTTCTTTTTCCTTTCGATTTCTGCATTCAATTCCTTTTTCATTTCTGCTTTTAACTCTTGAAAATCAATCTTTTTCTCTATAAATGACTCTATAAGGTCAATAAAA
>DAIQBE010000417.1:0-3812 GCA_036781325.1 Leadbetterella sp.
CTTAGCATCTAAAAAATAAATTTAAAGACTTTTATTTTTATTAAAAGACTACTCTTCCAGCTATTTAAATTCGGAAACGAATTGGTAAGTACCAGAACCTAATTCCAAATTTAGATAATTATCTTGAAATGACTTTATTTTGATATTTGGGATTCCTTTGATAGATTTATTGTTCTCTAAAACGGATGCTTGATTAGTAGTTGGAACATAGACATTTGCGGTTGTATTTACTGGAATTTTAATAGTAAGAATTAGCCTTTTTCCTACTTTTCTCCAAGAAGATTCAATTTCACCATTAATTGCATGATATTTTGTATGAATAAAGGTTATTCCTTCCATGGCTATCTCTGGCTTTATGGTAATATTTTTATAGGCAATTCCATCATTTTTAATTCCAGCTGCATTATTAAAAAACCATTCATTGACTGAACCAAAAGCGTAGTGGTTAAATGAATTCATACCCGCATTATTTTCAAAACCTTTACCTTTGATGTAGCTATTCCAACGCTCCCAGATAGTATTAGCTCCATTTACAACTTCAAAACCCCATGAAGGATACTCTTTACTTAATAATAGTTTATAGGCTTCGGCTGAATGTCCTGTTGTTGAAAGTGCGGGCAACAATGGTTTAACTCCTAAAAAACCAGTAGAAAGTTTATTGTCATTTGCTTTGATGAGTTCAACTAACCAATTGCCTGCTCTTTGGGTATGATCCGGTTGCAGCATATTCATATAAATTGCATTGGCATAGGCAGTTTGAGTATGTCCATCAAAGCCCATTTGACCATCAATATATCCTGTTCCGTCGCCATAGGCTGCAACATTTGTTTTAAATTTACCATTTTGTTCAGTATAATGATTTAGAAATGCCTGCTTAATTTTATTAAAAACAGCATCATAATAAGTAGACTCTTCATTCTTACCTATAGCTTTTGCCATTTCTGCCATCATAGATGCCACATAACCATAATACATAGTAGCCAACATATCAGGAGGTGTTTTTTTCCCTACAGAAAGCCAATCGCCAAAACCACCCTTAGGCGAAATATCTTCAAAACTTGCTTCTTTATAAACGAATTCTCCTTGACTCTTATCCTCCAAAAATTTTAGATAAGCGACCATATTAGGCCAAAACTGCTTAATTACTCTTGTATCACCATACGTTTTGTAAATAGTAAAAGGGCAAATAATTCCAGCTTCTGACCATCCCGGGGAATACGTATCAGTCGCACGTAAATTGGGGGCTGGTGCATAAAGTGGATAGGTATTATCTGGGCGTTGAGCATCATTTAGGTCAACCAACCATTTTGAAAAAAAAGCAGAAATATCATTATTATAGCTGGCAGATTGGATGTAAGCTTGAGCATCTCCCGTCCAGCCCATGCGTTCATCTCGTTGTGGGCAATCCGTGGGTACTTCAAAGTAATTGGAGCGTTGTGTCCAGACAATATTTTTATAAAGTTGATTAATCATTTGATTATCAGTCTCAAATGAACCAACTTGAGGTGTTGCAGAACTTAAAACTATTCCAGTAATTGCGTCAATTGGAGGTACTTTTCTAAAACCACTCACCTCCACAAATTGAAAACCGTGGTAAGTAAACTTAGGGGTCCAGGTTTCACCTTCACTGCTACCTTTTAAAATATAGGTATCCATTGCTCGTGCCTTCCTTAGATTTTCGGTCATTATTTCACCATTTGGAAATAAAACTTCTCCATACTTCAATCTAATCGTATCTCCTTTATTTCCTTTTACTTTTAATCTGACAATTCCCGCAAAGTTTTGCCCTAAATCAAAAATGTATTTCCCCTCTAAACTTCGTTTTACTGATTTTGCTCTTAATTCTTTAAAAACTTGTACCGGATTTCCCGGATAAGCTTCCATCTTTCTTTCCACTTTGTCAGGGAAAATAGTACAGTTTTTCCATTCCATATCGTTGAAACCAGAATGACTCCAATTTTCAAATACTAAATTAGCGTTGTAAGTTTCGCCGTTTAGAATATCGGCTTCTACAATTGGCCCATGGTTAGTTTTCCATGATTCATCAGTCAAAATTATTTCTTTTTCTCCATTTGTATATTCAATTTCTATTTGCGCTTTCAATAAAGGAACATTTCCATAGAAATTTTTCACGACAGGGTTGTTAACCAATAAAGCATACCCCAAATAACCCGCATACCAACCATCGGCGATGATGGCTCCAAAGGCATTTTTGCCTGTTTTAACGGCAGTGCTTATGTCGTACGTTTGATAATAAACTCTTTTGTTATAATCTGTCCAACCAGGCGTAAAATAATCTTTGCCTATTCGTTTTCCGTTGACTTGAAATTCATACAAGCCCAATGAAGTAATATAAAGTCTTGCTTTTTTAATGCCCGATTTCAAAAGCGATTCTTTCCTAAAAAAAGGGGCAGGAGGCAAATGATACTCTTTCCCTTTGCCCAAAGCCGTCAGATCATTGCCAATCCAATCGGCTTTCCAGTCGGTTTTATTAAGTAAACCCATTTCAAATTTTGAAATACTACTCCATGCACTCACCTGACCATTTTTATCCCAGCTTCGAACTTTCCAAAAACATAAAGTTCTTGAATTCAGCACATTGCCATTATATTCTATTTGATTGGTAGCGTCAGATATTGTTTTTCCTGAATTCCAAATATCTGCTTTATTGGCTATTAAAAGCTCGGCAGAAGTGGCTACCATTATTTGAAAAGCGGTTTGATATTGACTTCTACCAGAAGAAGTCAACTCCCAACTAAAACGAGGTTTTGGCGAATCAATTACTGGGTTGATTTTATACTCGGTTCTCAGATTAACTGCTTTTAAATCAGAAATACTTGCGTATAAATTAGTGGATAAAATTGTGTTAGAAACAATCATCCAAAATGCCAAGTGCCTAATACATCTCATATAAATATCATCTTTTAAATAATTTGTTAAAATTAGAATGGCAAATAAAAACCCATTGAAAAGCTATTTGGCCAAAATCAAGTTTATCTTTGTTCAATAACCTGCAAGCAAATCCCAAATACAGTTCCCTTAGGTTTCCAAAATAATTTTTGAAAATTGCTTTTTTGAAATTCTTTAGTAACGCTATAAGTCACACATTTCACCACAATCGCCTAAGTAAATCTGGTGTTTTTCAAAACAAAAGTAGTATATTTTTAATATAGTGTTTGTTTAAATACAGTTGAAATACTTTCAAAATAGCAGAAAAGTTTAAATAGATTACTTAAAAATATTGCACAATCAACAAATACATATGAAATGAGCTCGATGTAAATTCACTTAGCAAAGAAAGATTGCATAGGGCTAATTCCTAATAAGTTTTGAGTAAAACTTCTAGCCATAGTAAAACATAATGAAATTTAAGATTTCAATAAAAGCAAAATTCAAGTTATAAAAACCACAAAATAATGAGGTTCCAGATTAAGTTATATCTAAAATAGTACACTAAAATCGAGATTTCCTCCATTGAATTTTGGCCAAACGACTTTCTAAAAGTAGATCAATTATTTAGCTAACTGTGTCCTTCATTGAAATTCTTTAATTAAAAAAAGACCAAAATACCCCCTTTTTTTGAATTTTAGTACCTAACAATTTCATTAATAAAATAACTAACTTTGAAATTAAATTCCTAAATTTTCAATTGTCGCTTACCTAAAGGATTTAATTAAATAATTTTTTATACTATGTTTAAATTGTTATCAATTTTCCTCCTATTTTTTGTTTTTGCTTTTTCTGGAAAGCCTTCCACTTCTTTTCATAATAAAGATCTTAAAAGTGAAATTGTCAATAAACCACTCCAATTG
>DAIQBE010000418.1:0-2451 GCA_036781325.1 Leadbetterella sp.
TTACAAATCCATCTAAAATAGGTTGTCCTGCATCAATCCAAGCTGTAAACCATAGATCACTTGTCATTTTTATGGAGGCTTTCATTTGCCGTTCAACTTGATTATCAAGCATTTCATGGAAATCTTTCGAAAAACTTCGCGTGTAATTTCGAATTGTTATTCCGTTTCGTTCTTCGATGGTAAATTTTTTATCTTCTGCCACTTTTAAGCTCAATTTTTTTTCAAAAAGTAAAACAGAATCTAGGGCCACATGGGCGTTTAATACCGCATTCCAGGATCGTCTGGCTACATTTGCTTCATATTCTGCTTTTCCTATAAATAAATAGTAGTTTTGACTAAACAATTCTGGCAATCGAGACTCCCAAAACCCATGAATGCCAATTTGATTGGTCAATTGTCCATTATAATTTTGTGTAGTATGTAAAGGTACATTGGCGTCTCCTATGTAGTGCCCTAAATCTGCAGAAATTCTTAAAATTTGCTTTAAATCTTTTTTTACAAAAGCTTGGGTGAGTTGAAACTTCATTTTCTGAATGTGCCAAGGTACTATCCCATAGGTCATTAAGGTATCTTCTGAATACAATTCCACCGCTTGGTTCCAAAACAAAGTAGGCAGTTTTTTCTTTACCGAATCAGGGTACACATCTAAATCTATGTAATGTTTAGGGGCTTCGTCTTTTACTGCATACCTACGTTTGTCGGGATTTACTGCATTATCTGCCAAGTAATCTATGTTCTTTTTATAAAATCCAAGCATTTCAGAAGGCAGACTATATACTGCTAACCTATTGATGAGACTATGAGCGTAAAATCCCCAAGTAAGAGCTTTTGGTTTAGGGTGGGTGAAGGTTGTTAGGTTAAAAAGGAATATTAATGAAAATAGTTTTGTCATTGTGGTATGGATTAGTTATTTATAAAAGTTGAAAATAAATTGATTAAACAAAAGTAAAAAAATGAATTAAATTTGTTTAAATATTTAGAAATAAATGAAAAATATACTTCAAAACTTAGGAATTTTAGAAAACAATGATGGCGTTTCAACAGGATTAACTAGTTGGGAAGGCTCAGGTAACATATTGCATTCGTTTTCTCCAGTAAATGGAAAATTAATTGCCACAACCCAATTGGCTACAGAGCAAGATTATGAAAAGGTAATAGAAGCCGCAAAAAATGCTGCTTTGGTTTGGAAAAAAGTGCCAGCGCCTAAAAGAGGGGAAGTAGTAAGGCAGATGGGAGATGCTTTTCGGAAAAATAAAGAAGATTTGGGCCGATTGGTAAGTTATGAAATGGGAAAAAGCCTTCAGGAAGGGCTAGGGGAGGTGCAAGAAATCATTGATATTTGTGATTTTGCTGTAGGCCTTTCCCGACAATTGTACGGTTTAACCATGCACTCCGAACGCCCAAACCATCGCATGTATGAGCAATGGCATCCACTCGGTATTGTCAGCGTTATTTCCGCATTTAATTTTCCGGTGGCTGTATGGTCTTGGAATGCCATGCTGGCTTGGATTTGCGGAAACGTTTGTATATGGAAGCCTTCCGAAAAGACTCCACTCTCGGCTATTGCTTGTCAGCATATAATTCAGGATGTTTTAAAAGATAACCAAATTCCAGAGGGAGTTTCCTGTGTAATTATTGGGGATAGGTTTATAGGAGAGATGCTTTCTAAAGATGAACGAGTAGCATTAGTTTCGGCTACTGGAAGTACTAAAATGGGGAAATCCGTGGCTATGCATGTGGCCGCCAGATTGGGTAAAAGTCTTTTGGAATTGGGTGGTAATAATGCCATAATTGTTACAGAAAATGCTGATTTAAAACTAGCAATTCCAGCTATTGTGTTTGGTGCTGTGGGTACTGCTGGTCAACGATGTACCACTACGAGGCGTTTGATAGTGCATTCCTCCATTATAGAAAAATTAAAAATAAATTTAGTTTCCGCTTTTGGTCAGCTTAAAATAGGAGATCCTTTAGATAGTAATAGTCATATGGGGCCATTGATTGATTACCAAGCGGTGGAACACTATGAAATGGCTATTCAAAAGGCTATTGAAGAAGGCGGAACCTTACTTTTTGGGGGCGAAAAATTAGAAAATTTAGGAGAATGTTATGTTTCTCCCACCATCATTGCCGTTAGACAACAGTCGCCTATGGTTTGTCATGAAACTTTTGCTCCTATTTTATATATCATTTCTTATGAAACATTAGAAGAGGCTATAGCACTCCAAAACGCAGTGCCTCAAGGTTTATCATCTGCTATTTTTACCTTAAATATGCAAGAATCAGAAGCATTTTTATCTTCTGATGGTTCAGATTGTGGCATTGCCAATGTGAATATTGGAACTTCTGGTGCAGAAATTGGAGGTGCTTTTGGTGGTGAAAAAGAAACTGGAGGAGGCAGAGAAAGTGGCTCAGACGCATGGAAAAGCTATATGCGTAGGCAAACCAATACGA
>DAIQBE010000418.1:2551-3812 GCA_036781325.1 Leadbetterella sp.
ATTTTTGAGGTTTCTGTTGAAGTGTTGGAACACGGATGACAGGGATGCTTCGCAAAACGGATTTTATAGGATTTCTATTCAAAAATGGACTTTAACACCGTTCTTTTATTTTATAGAAGGATAGGCGATCATCTATTTTTTTAGATTATATATTCACCAATTTTTCAGCCAATTCTTTCGATAAATAGGGTGCTAGTGCCACTCCCATGCCATTCATGGCTATTGATGCGGATAGATTGGATTTTATGATTTCTGAAAAAGGGGTTTTAGATTCGTTAAAGGCCATTATGCCGCTCCAGATTTGGTCTATTTCGTAGTGGGTATTTGGCAAAATGTAATCGCTCAGGTATTGTTTTAATTGGCTTATTATCATTTCTGTAGTTCCAAACTCCGCCGTGTTTTCGCCCTCGAAATTTAGGTTTCTGCCTCCTCCAAAAAGCACTCTGTCGCCCACATTTTTAAAATAAAAATAGCCCTTGTCAAAGTGAAAGGTTTTGTTGAAAGGTAGGTTTTTTATGGGTTTTGTAATCAATACTTGTCCTCGGCCAGGTTTAATGTTTTGGGCTGGCAGAAATAGGTTAGAAAATGCATTGGTACAAATACAGATATGCTGGGCTTCAAAATCACCTAAGTTTTTGGTTTTTATGATGGCAGTTTTGAGGCTCGTATCAATGTTTTCCACTTCGGTGCCGAAGAAAAACTTCACATCTTGGCCCACCAAGGTCTTGTAGAGATTATAAAATAGTTTTCCAGAATGTATAGAAGCCTCGGCGTCATTACTTATGGCATATTGAAAACCCTCGAACTTACTTTCGGAGATGATTTGCGTATCTTCGTAAAAATGGCTTTGGTTTTTCACCATAGCCGACAGATTTTTGTTCAAAACCTCCAATTGACTCAGGCTTTCTTCAAAAATGTTTCTTTCAGTAAACAACTCTGAAGCTCCACAAGGATTATAATCTATAACATCCCCAAAGTGATGTTGGATGATTTGTATACCTTCAAACCGCTTTTGAGTCATTTCCAATGTTTTGTTCCAACCGATTTCCTTTACATTTTCTAACAATTCTGAAGGACTACCGAAACAAGCAAAACCTGCATTTTTTGTACTCGCTCCACTGGGCAAGGTTCCTCTTTCTAGGATGGCAATGGCGGCCTCAGGCTTTTGTTTTTTTAAAAAATAAGCTAGCCAAAGCCCCGAAAAACCCGCTCCAATGATAATAAAGTCATATTTTGGTTTAAAGATATCTTGTTCCCAATA
>DAIQBE010000419.1:0-3812 GCA_036781325.1 Leadbetterella sp.
TGGCTACTCCTTCTGATATCTTTAATGTTGGAGGACCAAACTTTACAAACCCTACTAACATCATTAGAATTGGAGAACCAGTAGGAGCTTTTTGGGGTCTTACAAGAGTTGGTATTTGGAGTGAGGCAGAGAGAGAGGAGGCTGCAAAGTTTACTTCTTATAGAAATGGCTTAACTGTTTTACCAGGTGATATTAAATATTTGGATGTAAATGGTGATAAGGCGATTACCGATGCCGACCGCTCTATCATAGGAAACGGAAGTCCAGATTTTTGGGGATCTTTTAGCAATACATTCAAATACAAAGGTTTTGATTTAACTTTGGAGCTTCAGTATACAGTAGGTAATGATGTAATGATGATGAATTTGCATGCTAGCGAAGACCGTCAGGCATTAGCAAATAGTTATAAATCTGTATTGAATGCTTGGACTCCTCAAAATCAAAATACCATGATAGCTGAAATCAGAGACACTAGAGCTGGTTATGTTACCAATGTGGATTCATGGTGGATTAAAGATGGTTCATTCTTACGTGGAAATAACTTATTGTTGGGCTATACAGTACCAAGCAATAAAGTTACTAAAAAGCTTAATCTTAGCAGGCTAAGAGTTTATGGCTCAGCTCAGAATTTCTTCTTGTTGCTAACAGATAATATTATTGGTGATCCTGAAGTTACACCAACAAATCAAGGCAATGGAAACAGTGCTTTTTCACAAGGTATGATGTGGCACAATTATCCAAAGCCTACCATATTTATGGGTGGATTACAAGTGGCATTTTAATTCCTTAGCAATTTTAATTTTTAGAAAATATGAAACATAAAGCAATAACATTTTTATATAAAATAGCAATTGGTATCTCGGTTCTGATGATACCTAGTAGTTGCACCGAGTTTTTGAAAGAACAAGCACCTTCTAACTTAACTCCCGATAATTTTTATTCTATTCCTGATCATGCAGAAGCAGCAATTGCTGCTGTTTACGCAGATTTAAGGTTTATGGGAGGTGGTGCTGGGATTTTCTCTTCGAACTGGCAGTTATTAGAAGCCTTAACAGGTACTTCTACTACTGAAACAGCCCAAAATTCTGATTTAAATAATTTGTATGGATTGGTGCACGATGGAAACACTGCCCATATACCCAATTATTGGAACGGATTGTACAGAGTTATAGCTCAAGCTAATCAAGTAATTGAAAAAGTACCACCAATTACTCCGATGCCAGAGGCTCAAAAGAAGTCTATATTAGGTGAGGCTAGGTTTCTTAGAGCTTCCGCTTATTTTACGGCAGTGAGATTATGGGGTGATATTCCATTAATTACTAAGCCTCAATCAGCTAGTTCGGAAGATTTTTTTCCTACACGTACTTCTCAGGAAAAAGTCTATGAGCTTATTGTTCAAGATTTAATTGCCGCAGAAGCTGCAGGATTGCCTTGGATGAATGTAAATGGAAGGGTAAATACCGCAGCCGTTAAGGCTCAATTAGCTAGAGTATATTTGACTATGGCGGGTTTTCCTTTGAACAAAGGTGCTTCTCATTATAAATTAGCTGCTGATAAATCTTTAGAGGTTATTACTTATGCCAATGCAAACCCTACAGTTATTAACCTGTTTCCTACTTATCTGGAAGTTCACAGAGAAAATTTAAAGAACAGAGTGGAGCATCTTTTTATGATTCAATATAATAACTCTGTAGGTGTAGCGGGTAACCCAATGGGAAATTTCTTTCCTAACTTTAAGCCAGTTACTTTTAATGGTCCTGGAGGTACTGGAAGCTCAGTTCCTACTCCACAATTTTATAGATCCTATGAAACTGGAGACTTAAGAGCGAAAGACCAAGAAGGCTATTTTTATACCAGTTACTTTACCAATGGAAACGGAGCAAGATTTGAATTAAATGCACCTTATGTTTTTAAACATTTTAATCAAATATCAAATGGAAGTAGTGGCGTAGCTGGTACAAGAAACGATAATTTAAATGTACCTCAAATACGATATGCAGAAGTATTGCTAATACATGCTGAGGCTCAAAATGAATTAGGAACTATAACTCCTGAAGCTTACAATGCTTTTAAGAGAATTAGAGATAGAGCTAAATTAGAAACACCAGCTATTGGTACATACAATCAAAATTCTTTCAGACAAGCCGTTTGGAAAGAGCGTTGGCATGAGTTATGTTTCGAGCAGATCACATGGTTTGACATGATTCGATTAAGAAAATGTTTTAATCAAGTGACTAGAACTTTTGAAGATTTTGTGGGTCATACCAATGTAAGCTCTAATCAAAAGCTACAACAAAAGCACTTATTGTTGCCTTTAGGAGTGCAAGAAATGTTGAATAATCCAAATTTGAAACCTCAGAATCCTGGGTATTAATTTTTCAGACTTCTTTAAATAATCCAGAAATGCCCTAAAAAATATTTAGGGCATTTTTTTTGACTTTTAAAGAATCCTAATTTATTAAATTTCAAGAAAAAAAATGCCATTCAGATTTTAAAATCTAAATGGCATTTCATTTATTAAACTATGAAATACTAATTTGCTTTATAATTTCTATTTAACATGTTGTCTTTTTCAGTATTTACATTATTTAATTGTATGACTGATTCTGTTTTGTTATCATTTGCCATTTTATAATTTCTATTACTTTTCATCTTCACAGACTTAGATGTAACACTTTTCGAAATTGACAATGACTTAGTTTTAAAGGCATTGCTCTTATAATTTATGTGATTTGCATGAGGATTTAAAAGAGAAACACTTCTGGATTTTTGTGCTTTATCTGTAGAATCTAGTCCAAATACCAGTATTGAAATCAGAACTGCTTTAAACATAACGTTATGATTTGAAATTTAAAAAATTATGCTTTTGAATAGACTAACTCATTACTTTCTTCCTTAAACGAATATTTAAAAAGAGCTCTAAAAGTAGGCAACATATAAAGTAGTTCTTCTAGTTTATTTTGAACGGGTTTGTAAGCAGAATAATCTTCGTTTGCTAGTTCTTTGTAAACAGATATTAAATAAACGATGCTTTCTGATTGAGAAGCGAAATCCACAAATCGAAAATGCATAAATTTGTTTTCTTTTTCATTTGGAACAAATAAAATTAAATCAAAGTCCATACCCAGTAGATTTGTTTTTACAAAAGGCCTGCTTAAGTCTTTTGGCATTAATTTAAAATCTACCAAATAGTCAATAATTTCTGATTGGTTGGTGTACAAATATAAATTGGTGCCGATATGTTTTGAAGTGCTCATTGTATATAAATTTTTATGTTTTGTTGTAATTCTAAGACAAATCAAATACCAATTTTTTATACTTCCAAATTTCAAAAATTGTGATATTTGGTGTAATATTTAGATATTTTCACTATTTTTTTGCATTTTTTTAGTAAAAATGCTTTCATTTTTAGACTAGGTTTTTTTAAAAATGACAAAAATCTCGAAGAGTGGTTTTGATTTGAGGCAAATTCTATAAAAAAACTATTTTCAGAATTCTTAAAAAAAGGAGTTATTTTTATAAAATTAGTTCAGATTTGTATTTTTTGCCTTAAAAAGTGATTTTTTTTAATTTTTTTTAGAAGAAATATAAATTGCTTAAACCCAATTATTAAATTGAAATGGATTACTGAATACTCGATTTTTGAAGCGTTTTCCAAATTTTTAATAAAATCTGTTAGATTCCTATATTTTAGTAACAAACAAAATATGTTTCGACTTTTAGTTTCCTTTATATTTCTATTTAACATGGCTTTTTCACAAAATCCTTATGTGGTGGTTTTGGGGATTGCCCAAGACGGTGGCTATCCACAA
>DAIQBE010000420.1:0-3792 GCA_036781325.1 Leadbetterella sp.
GTTCTTGAGTCTTTTAATTTTAGATATATAAATTGAACAAAAAATTAAATACAAGCTATTTTCAATTAGTAAAAAAAATAGCTTTTAACTTGCAGGTTCAATAATTGTATGGATGCTTCCTAAAGTAATAGCTATATCGAATCAAAAAGGAGGGGTGGGTAAAACAACCACTGCTGTTAATATTTCTGCAGGCTTAGCAGCTAGAGGATACAAAATACTATTAATTGACACCGACCATCAAGCGAGCTGCACGGTGGCTTTCGGTTTAAAATCTGAATACGATAATAAAAGTATATATGCTGCCATAGTAGGTTTAAGCCCAATTCAAGATTGCATTATAAAAACAGGTTACCCTAACCTTGACTTAATCCCCTCCACTCCGCATTTGGTTGGAGCTGAGATTGAATTAGTGAATGTTACCGAAAGAGAGTATATACTCACCGAAAAATTAGAACCGATAAAGCCTCTTTACGATTTTATCTTTATAGATTGTCCTCCCTCCTTAGGTATTGTTCCAATCAATAGTTTAATAGCTTCTGATTCAGTAATTATACCTTTGCAATGTGAATATTTTGGAATAGAAGGCTTAGAATTGATACTAGGCACTTTGAAAATTATTCAGAAAAGACTGAAGCCCGAATTATATGTAGAAGGCATTTTACTTACGATGCACGAAGAAGAAAATGCACTCTCCAACCAAATTTTAGAACTAATGAGAAACACGTTCAAAGACCAAGTTTTTGATACGTATATACCCAGAGACTTGGCCTTTATTGACTCTACTGCTAGGCAAGTGCCCGTAATTCTTGCAAAAAACCAAAAATCTATTGGAGCAAAAGCATACGACCGATTGATTTTAGAATTTTTAGAAAAATATAATTTAAAAAAACGCAAGATTTAAAAGTTTAAATGCCTAAATATATTTACGGAATAGATTTCGGAACTAGCAATTCTGCCTTAGCCATATTAGATGCCGAACGAAACAAAGTAATAAAACTATTCACTGAACCTTCTATTCTTTTTTTTCCTTTCCAAGAAAAATATTCCAACAACCCTCCCTACTTTATTGGAAATGAAGCGATTAAAGAGTATGTAAAAAGCGGCATGAAAGGTAGGTTTATGAAATCTATTAAAAAAGTTTTGCCAAACAAAGGATTTATAGACACTAAAATATTCGGAAAAAGCTTTAGAATCGAAGAATTAGTGGCTTTGTTAATTATGAATTTAAAAACCAAAGCTGATGAATTTCTAGGCTTAAAAGTTGAAACTGCTGTTTTAGGCAGACCCGTGGTTTTCGATGAAAATCCTGAAAAAGACCTTCTAGCTCAATTTAGACTAGAAAAAGCCGCAAATATTGCAGGGTTAAAACACGTATTTTTTACCATGGAGCCAATTGGTGCGGCATTTACATATGAAAGAAAACTAAAAAAAGAAGAACTTGTATTAGTAGCTGATTTTGGAGGTGGCACCACCGATTTTTCTTTAATTAAACTCAGACCTGAGTCCATTCATAGTAAAGACCGAAGCCAAGACATGATAGCCAAGGGAGGAATATATATTGGAGGAGATAGTTTTGACGCAGATATTATGTGGCACAAAGGAACACCACACTTTGGGAAAGGAATAAAAGAACAAACTCAGCCAGGTAAATGGATTGACCTACCCCTCTCCTATTTCTTAAATATATGCTCATGGGAAAAAATGAATTTCTTAGATACCATAAGATGGAAAGAAAGTTTAAAACGATCCTATTTTTTAACAGGGAACGATTATCGAATAAAAAATCTTCAAACTTTAATTGAAAAAAATTTAGGATACAAACTCTTTCAAGCCATAGAATTTTCTAAGATTACCCTTACTAATGAAGAAAAAACAGACTTCATTTTTAAAAACGAAGGAATTAATATATTAGAGACTATTCATATTAATGATTTTGAAAATGAAATTATCAAAGAAAACATAGTATTGATTAAAAATTATTTATTGAATTTTTTAGCCCTTCAAGAAATTGATGCTAAGAAAATTGATTCTATTTTTATAACAGGAGGATCTTCCAACGTAAAAGCCATACAAAATTTGTTTTCTACCCTATTTGGAAAAGAAAAAATAGTAAGTGGTGATAATTTTAACAGCGTAGCCATAGGGTTAGCCTACAGTTATACCTTATTTAAAGAAGAATCAACCTAGATCCAAGCTTTTTAAACTCCTTAAAAGCAAAGAATCAAGAATCAAAATTTTATTATATTTTAAACAATCCCTAATTTTAAACCGTTAAAAATAAAGAACTCCTTAAACAACTTTTTAACACCTGTTTTCGTATTATCAATTATTAAATCGATTATATAACTTATGAAACTTAGAACGCTTAGATATTCCATATTTACTTTGGCTATTTTAATGGTAAGTTCTTGCAAAAAATTGACGGAAGTAAACCCAAAAGTTGATGAAAGTGCAGTTAATACCGTAAATAATCCAAACGCTGAAGTAAATAGCTGGGTTTACGATCAATTAAAAACATATTATCTTTGGGAAACTGAAATGGTAGCCAAAGCAAAAACAGATACTAAATTAGCAACTGATAAATATTTTGAATCTCTTTTAGTAAAACCAGGTGAAGTAGATCGCTTTTCTTGGATTCAGAAAGAAGTAGCCGAACTTACCGCCTCATTAAATGGGGTAAATAAAGTTTTAGGTATTAGAAATACTCCATTCTATGCCGATGCTGCTAAAACTAAAATTGCTTTAGCAATTGCTTATGCTTTAAAAGGCTCACCGGCAGATAAAGCAGGCATAAAAAGAGGTGATTTTATAACTAAAGTAGATGGCGTTGATCTCACTCCTAACAATTATACTACCGCCTTAGCCAATGAAACTCTTAAACTCACATTAGGAGAGTATGTAGGAGGAGAAATAAAAAGTACAACTAAAGTGGTTACAGTTACAAAGGCAGAACATCAAACTGATCCTATTCAGCATTATTCCATTATTGAAATAGGAAACAAAAAAATTGGATATTTGGTGTATTTACAGTTTTTGACACAATACGATGCCGCCATCAGAAATGTGTTTAAAGAATTTAAAGACAAAGGAGTGAATGAATTAGTTATAGATTTTAGATACAATGGTGGAGGCTATATCTCTTCATCCGACATTATTAGTTCATTGATAGTTAAAGACTTAAAGCCTGGAAGTTTAATGAGTAGACAAGTGTGGAACACCTTGCTTACCTCAGAGTATAAAACTAAATATGGGCCTACAGTTTTTGATACCAACTGGAAAAATGAACCAAATAATTTAGGCAACTTGAATAGAGTTTATATTTTAACATCCAGTGGTACAGCATCTGCAAGCGAATTGGTCATAAACAATTTAAAACCATTTATGGATGTAATTTTGATTGGTGGCAATACCTATGGCAAAAACGTGGGGTCTATTACCTTAAGTGACGACAAAAAAAGATGGAATTGGGGAATGCAACCCATAGTTTTGAAAACCGTAAATGCAAAAGGAGAATCTGAATATGGGACCAAAGATGGCTTTAAACCCAACTTTTTAGTAGCCGATAATACAATACCTTACAAGAACTTAGGAGATCCTCAAGAAACACTTCTTAAAGTAGCGATTGAAAATATTACGGGGAAGCCAGTTTCTATGACTCAAAACAATGCTCGTCAAGGTGCATCTAGAAAAGTAGAAATATTAGATAGTGCTTATCCGCTAGATAATCCGCAACGTGAAATAAGAGACATGTGGATAAATAAATTACCTGGTCAGAAATAAAGAAACCTAAAA
>DAIQBE010000421.1:0-3787 GCA_036781325.1 Leadbetterella sp.
TGGCTATTTCTGTAGATTCACCTTTTACTTTAGGAAAATTCAAAGAAGATCAAAAGCTTCCATTCCAGCTACTTTCTGATTTCAACAAAACTACTTCTGAGGCTTACGGTGCTTTGTATGAAACTTTTGTTTTTGGCATGAAAGGAGTGTCGAAAAGATCAGCGTTTGTGGTAGATGCTGATGGAATACTAACCTATGCTGAAGTGTCAGAGAACGCAGGTCAAATACCTAATTTTGATTTAGTTAAGGCTGCTTTGGCTTAAAATTATTTTTTCAAAAAGAGCGAATTCCAAAAGAGTTCGCTCTTTTTGTATATGGGTTTTTAAATTTCGAACCAAATAACCAAGTTTTAAGTTAATATTCAAATTACATTTATTTAATGGGCAGAGTTTTTGGTTTAATAATAGCATTACTATTTCTATTACTTATAGATTTTTACTTTTTTCAAGCCCTTAAAGGTGCCATCCGCTCATTTTCAATGGATACCCAACGTTGGATCAAAATAGGGTATTGGGCCGTTCCAATTATTTGTATAGGAACAGTTATAGCTGGAGTAGCTTTATATCCAGGCTATGTGAACGTTAAAGTCAGAAATTTAATTTTTGCCATTATTTTTATTATTTATATCTCCAAAATTATGGGGGTAATATTTTTGTTTATCGGCGATATTGTAAATATGATACGCTGGGCAGGCAAAAAGGTTATTCAGCCCAATTCATCTGCAGGAGAGGGATTAACGAGGTCTGCTTTTTTAGCAAAAAGTGCATTGGCAGTTGGCGGCACACAAATGGGAATATTGGCCTATGGTATCATTTCGGGGGCTTACGACTATAGAGTCAGAAAGGTTACATTATCGTTAAAAAACCTACCAAAGGCCTTCGAAGGAATGAAAATTGCTCAACTTTCTGACATACATTCCGGAAGTTTTCATAATAAAACCGCCGTTCAGGGTGGCGTAGACATGCTCTTGGCTCAAAAGCCAGATGTAGTTTTTTTTACGGGCGATTTGGTAAACAATGAGGCCAAAGAGCTCAACGATTATTTCGATATATTTAAGAAAGTAAAAGCTCCCTTAGGCGTATTTTCTACTTTGGGAAATCACGATTACGGCGACTACGTGCCTTGGGACACAGAGATGGCGAAACAAAAAAACCTCCAAACCTTAATAGCCGGACACAAATTAATGGGTTGGGATATATTAATGGACGAAAGCAGAGGTATTAAATTGGGAGGCGATACCTTAGGGATTATAGGCATTCAAAACTGGGGTAAAGGTGGGTTTGTAAAAAAAGGCGATTTGCAAAAGGCATTGGCAAATAGCGACGAATACACCAACAAATTGTTGCTTTCGCATGATCCTAGCCACTGGAGAGAACAAGTTTTAGGTAAATCTTCTATTGATGTATCGTTTGCAGGCCACACGCACGGCATGCAATTTGGCGTAGAAATCGGAGATTTTAAATGGAGCCCAGTGCAATACCGCTACAAAGAATGGGCGGGTTTATACAAAGAAAACGAGCAGCAATTATACGTTAACCGTGGATTTGGATTTTTGGGATATCCAGGTAGGGTGGGTATATTACCAGAGATAACAATTTTTGAATTAAAGAGCGCTTAATACGCTAAAGAATCTCCGAAATAGGCTTTGATTTGAGACGAAATGGCTAAAGAATCGTTTAGTTTTATATACCGCTGAAACGTGTTTCTATGCCTATCTAAAAAGATTACCTCATCTTTTGGGTAATCATACATCACCATGGTTTCTCTGTCTTCGTTGAGTTTTAGATTGTAGCTATCGTAAATATGGAAACTCCATGCCTTCACTACACTATCTTTACTGTAAAATAATTTAATGGAATCTTGTGGCTCTTTTTTAAAAGCAATTAGCGGGAGATAAATGTCTTTGCTTTCTAAATTTTCTGAAGATATTTTTTCTATACTTAAAAGGTTTTTATTTATCCAAACGCCTTCAAACTCCGCCTTTTTTACCGTTTTATTACAAGCAATCAATATCCCAAAAAAAGCGAACAGAAAAATAAACTTCATAAAATATTGATTTGTCTTAGTTTCTTGGTGTAAAATTCACAACTTTGTCTTGTATTTCAAAATTATGTTTAAAGAAAAATTTAAAAGAGAACTGCTAGCCACCCTTCGGCTTTCTATACCCATAATTATTGCACAACTCGGAGTGGTTTTGATGGGCGTCACAGACAACATAATGGTGGGGAGGTTTTTAGGTAAAGTTCCACTAGGTGCGGCCGGAATTGCCAATACAATAGCTTTTTTAATAGCCTCTTTTGCGGTGGGAGGCATGTCTGTTATTGCACCTATGGTTTCGAAGTGCCTGGCCGAGGCCGATGAAAAGGGTATAAAGTATCTGTTTAGTAGTACCTTATGGGTAGTTTTTATATACAGTGTTTTTTTAAGCGGGGTGGGTTATTTTGTATATCAACACTTTGATTTATTTCAACAACCCGAGGTTATCAATCAAGTAAGCCCTGCTTTTTTGGTGATTATTTTAGCCTCCAACATTCCATTGTTTTATTTTTTAGCCTTAAAACAATTTGCCGACGGCCTCTTTAAACCCGAATTTGCCATGTATATCACGGCAATGGGCCTTGTTTTAAATTTAATAGGCAACTATGTGCTTATCACTGGGGCGGGTATTATTACGCCCATAGGTATTTTAGGTTCTGCTTATGCCACCTGCATTACCCGAGTGCTTATGGCTCTGGTTCTTTTTATTTTTTTGCGGTATAATTCTAATTTTAAGGTCTATTTCCGAAGAGTTAGTTTGCTTTTTGATACCAAATTGATTTGGGAAATTTTACAAAGAAGTATTCCAGGAGGAGCCCAAGTGTTTTTTGAAATTGCCGCTTTCTCTTTCGCCGTAATAATGATGGGCTGGATTAGCGAAACGGCATTAGCGGCTCATCAGATTGCTATAAGTATTGCATCTACTACGTATATGATGGCCACGGGTTTCTCTTTCGCAGGGGGCATACGGGTAGGAGAAGCATGGGGATTACGAGCACCCAGAGGCATTCGTATTGCGGGTTTTGCCGCTTATTTTTGGGTTTTTGCGTTTATGTTGAGCTCTATGATTCTCATTTTAATTTTTGATAAATTTTTACTTTCAGCTTATATCAATGATGCCGAGGTAATTCAACAAGCCTTGCCGCTATTGTCTATTGCCGCCATTTTTCAGCTTTCAGATGGCATCCAGGTGGTGGGTCTTGGAGTTTTAAGGGGTTTGGCGGATATCAAAATACCCACGTTAATTACTTTTTTGGCCTACTGGGTAGTGGCATTGCCATTAGGTTATTTTCTAGGTTTCCATTTTAATATGGGCTCCATAGGCATTTGGCTGGGCTTATTGGTAGGCCTTACCATTTCTGCTGTTTTGCTTTATTTCCGATTCACCAATCTCATTACGCTTAAAAACCTGAAGAAACGCTTTGTGTTGGTGGAATGATTAAATTCCAAATTTACCCAATTGGATGGTTTCAGGATATACTTTCAAAACATTGTTTTCATAAAAGGCAGCTTTGATTCTTCTCAAAACTTCATGCCTCACATCCCAAAAATCGTCGGGATGCACAAAAGGCTTGACCAACAAGATTAAGGAATGTAATTCATACGTTTCAATACCGACTGAGGGGGCAGGTTCTTGCAGCACTTGCGGAGTATTTTTCAAAACATCTTCAATTAAGTTCTTGACACGTTCAAAATCTTCCGAATAAGGAATTGGTATTGGAATCTCTAGCCTTATATGCCCTTTTTTTGA